>DAOTTD010000345.1:0-6910 GCA_034438015.1 Ktedonobacteraceae bacterium
TAATAGGAAAATTGCAGGCTGTGGTACTATTGTAATGTTCGGGTTCTATCATCTTAAGCAGTCAGATTGCTGTGAATCTCTCTATAAACAAGAGCAAAGGATCGTTTTGGAGGACTTATATTATGACCATCTGGTGTGATGCGAATACAGCGGTTCAGGTTGTGGAATCCGGTGACCGTGTATTTGTGCAGGGAGCCTGCGCAACGCCGACGCCGTTACTTGAAGCACTCGTCACCCGTGGCGAAGAACTACGCAGTGTTGAGCTTACCCATCTCCACACCTATGGGCCGACACCCTACACCGATGAACGCTGGCGCGGGCACTTTGCCACGCGCGCTTTTTTTGTAGGAGAGAATATACGCGAAGCGGTCAATGCCGGGCGCGCCAGCTACACACCGGTATTTCTCTCTGATATACCTGCGCTCTTCGAAAGAGACGCGGAACTCGCGATAGATGTCGCGTTCATCCAGGTCTCCCCACCCGACAAGCACGGCTACTGTTCGCTCGGCTCATCGGTAGACGCCACGCGCGCCGCCGTCGACAACGCCAGGGCCGTCGTCGCTCTCGTGAACCCACACATGCCCAGAACGCACGGCGATAGCTTTATCCACCTCTCGGAGATCAACTGCGCCGTCAAATGGGAGGGACCCCTCTATGAAGTGGGTCGCAAGCAGCCAACGGAGGCGCAGATGCAGATCGGGCGGCATGTCGCCAGGCTGATCGGAGACGGCGCCACCCTACAGCTCGGCATAGGCGCTATACCCGACGCCGTGCTGCAATCTCTGGCCGACCGGCGCGACCTGGGCGTGCATACAGAGATGTTTTCTGACGGTGTGCTCGACCTGGTTGAGCAGGGCGTCATCACGGGCGAGCGTAAAATAATAAACCGGGGCAAGATCGTCACCAGCTTTGTCGCGGGTTCTCGTCGCCTGCTCGATTTTATCGATGACAATCCAGTCGTAGAGATGCGGCCATCAAACTATACAAATAACACAACTGTTATCCGCCAGTTCGAGCATATGGTCGCGATCAATAGCGCATTACAGGTAGACCTGACGGGCCAGGTCTGCGCCGAATCGATCGGCACGCACCTGTACAGCGGCGTCGGCGGCCAGATGGATTTCATGCGCGGCGCGGCCCTCTCGCGCAATGGGCGACCGATCATCGCTCTGCCTGCAACAGCCCGCGCGCCACATGGAGATAACCATACGACCAGCTACAACGGCATGCTCGCACCAATTGAACATAAGACCTCGCGCATCGTGCCCGTTCTCGATCCAGGCGCCGCTGTCACCACCTCGCGCGCCCATGTCCACTACGTCGTCACGGAATACGGCATTGCCGCGTTACATGGACGCACGCTCGCCGAACGCGCGCGCAGCCTGATCGCAATCGCCGATCCACAGTTTCGCGAGCCACTCGAACGCTCGGCATACGAATTGCATTTATTGCATTAACACGTGTACCAGAATACTGACATCCACAAGTCGTAGAACCTTGTCTGTCTACCCCTAATTCTAGGAGCATGGTTATGAATGATGTCGAACTCCTCGCCGAATGGGTACAGGATCTGACGCACGAGGTGCGCCACGAGATCGTATCGTTATCCCTGGAAGAACTCACCTGGCAACCCGATGCACGGGGAAATAGTATTGGCGTGACCGTCTGGCACTTCAGTCGCTGGCTTGACTTCTTGCTCGTCCGTGGTTTTCTGAACCAGCCACCAGAGGCTGAGCAATGGCATACACGGGGATGGCACGAGAAGACAGGCTACGATCCGCGTGGTATTGGCTATGAGGGCTGGGGGGCTCTGACTGGCTATACGTGGGACGAGGTTGAGGCAATACCCACGTTGCCTGCCAACGACTTGCTGACCTATTTTGACCAGGCCGCAGCGGCAATGCACGACTACATCCTGACCTTAAACACAGAGCGTCTGCACCAACCCATTGCAGGGCTTGGGGGTGGTGGACCGGTGTATACACCTCGCTTTGGCGGGACAACGGGTACAGCGTACCAGTGGCTCAAAATAGTGATCAAGGGTAGCCAACGCCATCTGGGCGAAATCCAGGCATTTAAGGCCATGCAGGCACGCGCAAGACAATAAGGCGAGCCTCTGATCGTTTAAAACATTCAAAGGAGAACAACGCAATGACATTACCACCGCAGCTAACACGTGAGAGTACCAGCGATCAGTACACCCCAAAGAAGGAGGATAGGTTTAGTTTTGGCCTGTGGACAGTCGGCAATCGTGGGCGCGACCCCTTTGGAGAGTTTGTCCGGCCCACGCTCGCTCCTGTCCACAGCGTAAAAAAGCTCGCAGAGCTGGGCGCGTGGGGGATCAACCTGCACGATAACGACCTGGTTCCCTTCGACGCCACGGCGCAGGAGCGCGATCGCATCGTGCGCGAGTTTAAGCAGGCGCTCAGCGACTATGGGATGATTGTGCCAATGGCGACCACCAATCTCTTCTACCACCCGGTCTTCAAGGATGGCGCGTTCACCGCCGTATCGCCGAGCGTGCGAGCGTTCGCGCTGCAGAAGACGATGAAGGCAATCGACCTGGGCGTGGAGCTGGGCGCTTCCACGTATGTCTTCTGGGGCGGTCGCGAAGGCGTCGACGCGGAGGCCAGCAAAGATCCCATCGTCGCCGTCAAGCGCATGCGCGACGCCATCAATTTCCTGTGCCAGTACGCCATCGACCGGGGCTACAAACTGCGCTTCGCCCTGGAGCCCAAGCCGAACGAGCCACGCTCCGACACCTATTTTCCGACCATCGGGCACATGCTCGCCTTCATCTACACGCTCGACCATCCCGACATGATCGGAGTCAACCCCGAGGTCGCGCACGAGTATATGGCGGGACTCAACTTTGTGCATGGCGTGGCCCAGGCGCTCGAAGCAGGGAAACTCTTCCACATCGATCTCAATGACCAGAAGGGGCCGCGCTTCGACCAGGACCTGCGTTTCGGCAGCGAGAATATCAAGAACCTGTTCTTCCTGGTCAGGCTTCTAGAGAACGCCGGCTACAGCGGTCCGCGCCACTTCGACGCGCACGCCTACCGCACGGAGGACGAACAGGGGGTGTGGGACTTCGCGGCTGGCTGTATGCGCACATACAACATATTCAAGGAGAAGGCGCGCCGCTTCGACGCCGATCCAGAGATCAAGCAACTGCTCCAGGAGATCAATAGCGACGATTCGCCGTACGCCGGGCTGCTGAGCAAAGGCTACAGCGCCGAGACGGTGCGCCAGTTGCAGGAAACCACATTCGATCCCGAGGCGCTGGGGCAGCGCGGCTATCACTACGAACGGCTCGATCAATTGACGATCGAGCATATTTTGGGCGTCAGGTAGCAGTCCAGCTACGCTACATCTGTAAAAAGAAGGAGTTGGCCGGCAGTATTGTGTGATGATACCATCGGCCAACTCCCTTTTGTATGCTCAGATTGAGTATCGCATTCAGTAAGATAGACTTACGCAGGAGACGTTAATCGCCATATGCCTCACGGCTCTCAGCGGCGATTTCAGCCGTATCGCTCTTCTTGAACTCGATGCCCTTCGCCTCGCGTCCGATCGCGGTAAAGATGATGACCGCCAGGAACGCGCCCGCCGAGAAGATGGCGAGGGCCGCGGAGAAGTTTGGAGCCTTCACGCTGCCCATGCTCTGGGCGACGACGGTCTCGATCGTCACGATCCACGCCGCGAAGAGGTTGCCAAGCTGGTACGCGAAGCCGGGAAAGGTTCCTCGCACCGTGCCGGGCGAGAGCTCGTTCAGGTGCACCGGGATAACGCCCCAGGCGCCCTGTACCATGAATTGCAGCAGGAATACGCCGATACCGATGGTGATGAGGGCGCTCAGGCCGGGAATGCGCAACAGGCCAGACCACAGCGGTATCATAATCAGACCTATCACTGCGGCGATGATAATAGCCTTACGGCGGCCCCAGTGCTCCGAGTTATAGCCAAAGAACGTTCCCCCACCGATGGCCCCGATATTGGCAATCACTGTGAGGATCGTCGTCATCGTCACGATCGCCGCGCCCGTATAACCCAGGCCGGGCAGGATCTGCTTCTGCAAGAAGGTCGGGAAGAGATCTTGCGTGCCGTGCGACAGACTGTTGAAGGCCGTCATCAGCACAATCACGTAGATAAAAAGTACCGGATAACGCTTCACCGCGTTCCAGACGCTCTGCCAGAAGCCGATGCCAGAACCCGTTCGCTCCCGATGCTGATGCTCCCACACCTCTGACTCGGGCACATTCACACGTATGAAGAAGACGAGCAACGCAGGCAACGCTCCGACGACGAACATGGCCCGCCAGCTAAGATCAAATACATTGAAGACGCCGAAGAAGACGAGGGCTCCCAGCAGGTAGCCAAAGGCGTAGCCCTGCTGCAAAATGCCGGAGAAGAGGCCGCGCGACTCGGTCGGCAGCGCTTCCATGGCGATAGATGCGCCCAGGCCCCACTCGCCGCCCATGCCGACGCCGAAGAGGATGCGCAGGACCAGGAAGATGGCGAAGTTCGGCGAGAGCGCGGTGAGAAGCTCCATCACTGAGTAAAATAGGATGTCAATCATCAGCGGGAGCCGCCGTCCGAAGCGTTCTGAGAGAAGACCGAAGATAAGGGCTCCAAGAGGCCGGAATGCGAGGGTCAGGGTGAGCGTCAATGCGATCGCCGGCAGCCCCACGTGGAACTCGTCGGCCACCTTCAAAGTGACGAAGGTCAGAAGAAAATAGTCGAAGGCATCCAGTGACCAGCCGAGAAAACTTGCCAGAAACGTGTTGCGCTGCTGGCGATTGAGCGAGCGAATCATGCTCAATGCGTTCATGCTCTGAACTCCTTTGATAGATTGTCAGCACCTACTTACGTCGTACGCTACAACACTACAAGGCGAACTTCACTGTCCTGCTGGTTGCAAAATTCCTGATAGATAAGGCTGTTATGCCAGGAATATCCACACAAAGATATTTTACCCAAAAGTGCGCCTCTGAACAAGAAATCCTTAATCTACGGAGAAAAGCGATCAAGCAGTAGGGGCATTCTTCAGGAGCCAGGCTGTAACCATGTGACGGACACTCAACAGCAGGAACGATCTTAACAGGGCGCGCTAAACGGTCTATAATGGAGGGCACACGCTAACATTCCATGCGTGTTGTAATATCAAAATAAGGGCGCAGAGATATATGAGTAACTGGACAACGCCACTCCGTCATCCCGAACTGGCGAGCGACGAAGTGCATGTCTGGCGTGCGCGATTGGACCTCCCAGAGGAGCATATCCAGGCGTTTGAGCAGGTACTGGCAGATGATGAACGCGCGCGGGCGCTGCGCTTCCGCTTTCAAAAAGACCGGACGCACTTTACCGCTGCGCGTGGCATCCTCAGAACGCTACTGGGACGCTACCTGGTTCAGCCCCCTGCACGCCTGCAATTTCGCTATAACCAGTATGGAAAGCCGCTTCTGGGGGATAGCGACGAAGAGAACGCGCTCCGTTTCAATGTGTCGCACTCGCACGGCATGGCGCTGTTTGCGTTCACGTGCGGGCGGGATGTGGGGGTAGACATCGAATATATGCTGGCGGACCGGGCAGAGATGTCTATTGCGCGGCGCTTCTTCTCCCCCTATGAGGTGGAGGCGCTGCAAGCGGTTCCAGAGAAGCAGCGGACGCAGGCTTTTTACTCCTGCTGGACGCGCAAAGAGGCGTATGTCAAAACGCGCGGCCTGGGCCTCTCGCTCGATCTGAACCTGTTCGATGTTTCGCTGGCACCGGGTGAGCCGGCGGCGCTACTGAACATTCGTGAGCCGGGACAACGACTGGAGGACTGGTCGCTGCACGATCTGGCACCGGGGGCTGGCTACGCAGCGGCGCTGGCGCTGAAGGGGGAACCTTGCCGGGTTGTGCGTTGGGAGTGGTCAGTTTCACAGCTTTGACGCGCGACGAATGTATTGTAACCATTTTTAGGAAATGTGGCAAAATGTAGACAAATCTGGCGTTTTGTGACACCGAAATGCTCGTTCGACGGGCCAAAGAGTACCGCCCCTTGTTTTCTGCTTGATTCCTGCTATAATTAAGACAGCCTACTTTAGGCCGTCCTAAAACGGATGTCCTATAAGGATGCTTGCAAGAGCGTATCAAGGCAGAAAAAATACAAAGGATAGACGTATGGCAAAAGCGGAGAAACTTGATGAAACGGTGGCACGGCTACGAGAGCAAATCCTTAGAGGGGACTATGGTATCCGTGGATTGCTTCCGTCACGATCGAGTCTGGAAAAAGAATTTGGCATCTCTCACTCAGTGATGAACCAGGTCATTCTCCAACTTCAGGGAGAGGGACTCATTACCTCTGGCAACGGGAATAGGCGACTTATGGCGACTCCCCCCAGGAAGCGTGTTCCCATGCGAGACACCCCTTTCACGCGCTTCTTACGGGATCAGGGCCTTGAGCCTGTCACCGAGTACCTGGAAACACCCGAACGGCTCCCGATGCACGAGAATCTAGCGAAAGCCTTTGGTGTCTCCACTGGCACTCTGTATGTCGCAAGGATACGCCGCGATGGAACGAAGCACATCCATTACCGGCTCACCAGTAAATACTTCCTGTCTGAACTGATTGACGATGAAATCCTGGCGGGGATGCAAGCCAACAACCAGTATGATGCGATCTTAGACATCAAGCGGAAAAAGGGCATTTCCGCTCAGTTCATGACGGAGGATATCATTAGTCGCCTTCCCACTGCCGACGAACGGGAACGCTTAAGCATTGCACGGACTGCACCCATAATGGAGGTGGCACGTACCTGCTATGACCAGAAGGACGGACGTGTCATCTGGCTCAATCGCATCGTGGTGGTAGCCTCCCTCTTTGTTATGCACTATGAGTACGAAGGGGAAGCGCTGTGGCAAG
>DAOTTD010000346.1:0-16742 GCA_034438015.1 Ktedonobacteraceae bacterium
AAGGGCCGCGAAGAGTGGATGCCCTGGAGAGAGCAGGACCGCATCCAGATGCTCGTCCCGCTGCTGGAGGGTTTTGTCAAACGTGAGTTTGCGATACTCCTGTGCCGGTACTCCATAGCGTCGCGCAGTAGAAAGATGTTGATCACGCAGGCGAACGGGGACGCGTTCGATGGTATACAATCCGTCGGCTCGCATGCGCAGAGGTATTTTCTCGCGCTCAGCGGCTCGCACAAAAAACTTCTCCACGTATTCAGGCATCAGTCGTCGCTCCTGTGAGCGGATGTCGCTGCCTCGCACCCATGCCAGGTCGACTTGAGAAGTGGCCAGAGCGACGCCAGTTGCCTCCTCTAACTGCGTGAGCTGTTCGGTGCTCAGATGTTCGATCTGCCCGGTATACTCCTCGATGCGCGCTGGGTTGATGGCCGCTTCACGCAACATTTCTTCCAGGCGCAGTTCGTTGAGTGCCAGCAATTGCCCAACCACGTCGAATACGCGGTCACCCAGTTGGACGCGAATCTCATCTAGTTTCGTAAAGAGGCGCTCCAGGATTTCTCCCTCAACGGTGTTGGTTGCGACGAAGTTGAAGATGTAGACATCCGAGCGTTGCCCAATGCGATGGATGCGCCCCATGCGCTGTTCCAGGCGGTTCGGGTTCCAGGGGATATCGTAATTGATCATCAGGTGGCAGAACTGGAGGTTGATCCCCTCACCAGCTGCTTCTGTTGCAAGGCAGACCTGGGCCGTTTCGTGGAAGCGCTGGGCTGCCTCGCGCCGCAGCACCGCATTCATGCCGCCATGAATCTCGCAGGTTGAATAGCCCCACAGCTGCAGGTGGCGGCGCAGGTACTCAAGCGTATCGCGATGCTCGGTGAAGATCAACAGTTTGCCTCGTCCGTCCGTCAATTCATGAAATTGCGTGTCTTCCATACAGCGACGCAGTGCTGAGAGCTTTGACTCCTCGCCCAAAGCCATGACGGTGGTGGCTTCTTGCACCAGGTTTTCCAGCGCACGTACCTCGTCGCGCAGTTGATCGACACGTAGGACCACAGGGAAGCTTTCCATGGCCTCATCCTGTCGTTCATCCAGGTCGTCACCCTCGCGCTCTTCATCCTCGTATCCGCTGGAGGCAAGCAAGCGATACTTCTGCAAAATCTTCTCGTGCTCACTGGTTGGCGTGCGCTCCAGCTCTTGTAAGATATCCTTGAATTTCGTGGCACGGCGTTCGAGCGAGCGGTGGATGGCATTGAGACTGCTGGCGAGGCGCCGCTGCAAGACAGTCCGCGCGAGGGCGACGCTGCTGCGCCTTGTCCCACCTTGTTGATAGGGCAAAAAACGGTTGATGTACTGGGTCACATGGTCATAGAGTCGCTTTTCGGCCCAGGTCAGTTCAAAAGGAACGGTGCGAGCGTGTCGTTTCGTGAATAGGGGGTTACCGTCTCGATCGCGTAGTTCCTCCTTGATGCGACGCAAGAACCATTGATCACGTCCACCCTCACGGGAATCCTCCATGATACTGCGGTCAAGCTGCAAGCCATCATAGCGCGGATCGGGAAACTGGTCTGCGTCCAGCAGGCGCAGGAAGTGCGCAAACTGACTGGGATCGCCACTATGCGGCGTAGCGGTAAGCAGCAGAATACGCTCGGCACTGGCGGAAAGTCGTTCCGCTAACTGGTAGCGCCGCGTCTTGGCAACCTTCTCCCCCTGGGTGCGGGCGGAGCATTTATGAGCTTCATCGATAATCACCAGGTCCCAGGGAATCTGCTCCAGGCTCTGGACGACTTTATCCTGCTTGGCAAAGTCAAGCGAGGTAATACACTGGCGATAGCGGTCCCAGACATTGCCCGCCAGCTGATTGCCCACCATCTCAGAGTTGACGATTTCAAACGTTTCATCGAATTTGCTGTACAACTCATCTTGCCACTGGATGGTTAAGGGGGCAGGGGTCAGGATCAGCACGTAGTTGATGACGCCGCGCAGTTTCAGTTCTTTCAGCAGTAACCCGGCCATGATCGTCTTGCCAGCACCAGGATCGTCGGCCAACAAGAAACGTAACCGAGCCTGGGGCAACATCCGTTCATACACGGCCTGCAACTGGTGAGGCAGTGCCTGGACACCGGACATCGAGACAGCAAAGAAGGGATCAAAGCTATAGGCGAGGCGTATACGCGCGGCTTCCACCAGGAGAAAGAAATCAAGTGGGTTTGCCAGCTCGCTGCCAGCTTGCTGCTGGAGTGTCTGGTCGAGTAAGACGGCTAGATCAACAGCAGGCACAATGATCTGATCGGTCTGACCATCACGAGTTCGCACTGATAAGCTGATCAGATCATCAATAGCCTGGGCATCTTCAATGTAAACGGGCTGGCTATACTCTGGCAATCGCACCTGGCGTTGGACTGCGCGCTGTACCAGGTTTTGAGTATCGAGGGGCGGCTCCACGGACATCCTCTACTCCTCCACGTTGCTGCTCATGTCCACCGTCACTTTTCATCACTATGAAAATCAAATAACAGCAGATAGGGTTGTGCGACGTATGTTTTGCAAAAACGAACGCAATGGGTACCTTCAGGAATTAATAACGCAACTATTCTACCAGATAGAAGCAATGATGGTAATACCCTATTACCATGATTATGGGAAAGATGTGCGGCTCTATTGTGTCGAGGATAGCCCGCAGCGCGTGCTTTGGACCAATTGGGGAGATCCAGCCTTTGATACTCCCCTATGAAATACTGTGCATAGCGGCTCTCGAACTGCAAGAGAGCCACACCTTGTTGGTCACCGCGCTCTGTGATACTCGAATGGAGGTATTACAGGATTTGGTGCGTTCTCTCGAACTGGGTACCCCACAGATGCAGCCTAGACCCGTTCCCAGGTCTGGAGAAGCCAGTACAGAAAGCGTCAAGAGGGGAACGCCCGCACCCATCCTGAGCAAGGACATCACAGCCAAAGAAGGATCGTCGTGATGATGACCATGACGAGAGAGTTGACCGCTCGTTTTTCGTCCCGGGTAGCGATCCGTCGGAACAGCTTGAGTCAGTTGATGCAGCGCTTGACTTCCTATCTGCTATTCAGTACACTCTCTACAGATGAACGAGCCAGAGGAAGAAAGACGATGAAGACGCAATCGCCAGATACAAGTCTGGATGCGGAACTGGTGCTTATCGGGATGATCCGCAAGGCCCCGATGACTAGACGTTTTGCCTTTGTCCAATCTTGGACCGCTTCCATGCTTGAAGCGGGCAGCCAGTATATGCAGCAATTGCACCCGCAGGCCACCGACGAAGATGCGAGACTCCTGTTCATCGAACGTCAATACGGCAAAGAACTGACTGACAAGCTTCGCCAGACCTTGCACACGTACGGCATACGTGTCGCTGATACCTCTGATTACTGGGAAGCGGTCCGCCCACTGGTGAAGACATGCGAGGATCTAGCTATTCCCTACGCGCTCTCTGGCTCGCTAGCCAGTTCGCTCTACGGCATGCAGCGGGCGACACTGCAGATCGATGTTGTCGCTGATCTCCGCCAGAAGCATCTCCTTTCGTTCTGCGATTATCTGAGTCCCCAGTATTTGCTGCATAGGGAAGAGATAGCGGCTGCCATCCAGCAGCAGACCTCCTTTGCGCTCGTGCACCTGGAGTCGCTGCTCAAAGTCGTGATCACGCTTCCAGGGATGCTGGCGATCGGCCAGCGGATGTTTCATCGGGTGCGGGAGGTGGTCCTCGTTGAAAGGGAACAGTCCATCCCGGTGCTCGCTCCCGAACAGGTGATTGTGCTGCTACTAGACGCCTTTAAGAGAAGCAATGAGCGGGCCGATGATCTCTGGTACGATCTGCTAGGCGTGTTGAAAGTTCAGGACACAGATCTGGATATGCCTTTCCTGGCACAGCAGGCGGCAGTCCTTGACATCACCGAACTGCTGAAGCGGGCGCTGGTTGATGCAGGGCTCAAGGACGCGTGATTGCCATTAAAGCAGTCTCCGGCACTCAGTGCGCGCAGATGGCCTCATCTCGGAAAGAACACTTTGAAGGTCCCTTTGCCGGTGAAGGCCGTCCGGGAGAGGCCGAAGCTGTCTTGTTGTATCACCTCGGTTGTCCTGAGCCTGTACGACCTTTTTCCCAATGAAAGGAGTGTGCCCGCCAATGGCGATGGACATCACCCTCATTTTGCGGACCCTGACTCCTATTGTTGAGGCCCTGGATCAACTCGCCGTTCCTTATCATATCGGGGGATCAGTCGCCAGTTCGCTTTACGGAGAATTTCGGCCGACACAGGATGTGGATATAGTTGCAGACCTGCAACTTGCTCACGCCCGCCCTTTCGTCAAATGGCTCGAGGGCGATTACTATGTCGTGGAAGACTCGATACGGGACGCGATTCGGCGGCGCGCTTCGTTCAATCTCATCTCCAATGAGACCTTCATGAAGGTGGACGTCTTCATTCCCAAGTCGCGTGCTTTCGATCAGGATGCCGTGCGGAGTGTTAGACGGCAACCTCTCATGAAAGGCGGGCGTGAATTTGTGCTGGCATCGCCTGAGAACGTCGTGGTGAACAAATTGGAATGGTACGAGATGGGTGGACGGGTATCCGACCGACAGTGGAGAGATCTGCTCGGCATCTTGAAACAGCAAGGAACGAATCTCGATCTCGCTTACCTGGATCGATGGGCTTCGGCGTTGGGTGTCAGCGATTTACTGGAACGAGCGCTCAGGGAAGTAGGACTCAGACAATCCTAAAGGCCGAGGTCGCACAGCGAGAATGGCCCATCGCTCTGCATGCTGAAGATGGGGGGTCAGAGCGAGTGGTTTAACACAAGACGCTCATCCCTCCACTAGAAGCTGGTTGTTAGCGGCTGGCAGTTGCATCGAGTCTCAGCAGAGGAAGGTAGACACACTACCTGCGTCTGACACTGTTCATATCTGTGTCTGACACAATATTCCTGACGATCAGATAGATTCACGCAGCACCTGAGATATATCCCTCACCTGCGGCTTTCCTTTTTCCAGAAACGATAATAGCGGAACTGGTAGCCACATATTATGGAAGGAGAGGCTGTCGGCTGTAAGGCTCCAGAAACAGTACCTAACCTACTCGGCATCTTGTATAGCCTTCTCACGCAAAGCATATCACGTAGATGTTTACTCAGCAAGCACCTTATCTGAAACGTTATGAGGGCACTGTGGACAGGCGACATAGGGAACCTGCTGCTGCTGCCAGTAGAGGATAAGCTGGTGTTGCTGCTCTGGCGTGATCCACCATTCACGTGCGTTGCGCATCGCGTTGCTTCGTGGGATGATCGTGAGTGCGATGTGGTTCTCCTCGCATAGTTTCTGGATGCGGTTCACTTGCACCTGGTGCTGTTGTGCAAACGCTGCAACCGTCATCGTCCCAGACGGCAAGCCTCTCTTTTCCAGCCTGGAGGGGGATCGCCATGCACTTTTTGCAGGACGGAAGCTGGCAAACAGGCGTGCGAGGTCGTGGAGATCGAAGGAACGTTGGTGTTGCTCTGAATCTGTTGCTTCTTCGCTGTTCTGAATGGCGAGAGTGGCGGCGAAGAGCGCTAGCAGATGATCAACTCGTTCCTCTAAGGAATGAAGTTGTTCTTTAAAGGTCTGCACCTCCTGCGTGAGTTGCTCCAGGCGATCTGGTTGTGGGAACCGTGGCAATCCCTGCTGCTCCCGCCAGGCCAGCACATCCTCACGCAAAATCAGCACGCGCTTGTTTCTTGCGTGCTTGGCGATCAGTTCACCGCGATTGATCATCCGAGAAACGGTTCGCTCATGAACGCCCATCAGCGCTGCCGCTTCCTGTCTGGTGAGATAGATGTTTGCTTCATGACTCTTCTGTTTGTCGGCCATCGTTTTCTCTGCTCTCTTTGCCCGTCGGTTTACCTGCATCATGACGTGCAGGGTCGCGGCTCACTGTTTCAGTCCCTTGGCTGCTATGATGGCAACGCGATGTCTGAACCAATCCCTTGTTTGTACACACTTACTGGGAGTGTAGCAGGAAAAGCCGGCGATAGCTGTTAGATTTCACCCAAAATGTTGCGGGAAATTTGCCAACGTGGCTCCTTTTGCGTGCATTGTGACCTGCCAGCAAGCATGGAAACTCACACACATCTGCATAGTGACACCTGCCATGGGGCTCAGCAACATCGTCAGGGTGAGGCATTGAAAAATGTATCATGACAGGTCTCCCTGAACAGGCCGAGGGAGCATACTCGCGTCATGACAGGTCATAGAAAAACGATGTGCTCGTCTCGCTTCCTGTCCTGACAGCTACTCACTTGGCGTCTGTCTGGCAGCACTGGCTGTCATGCCCGTGTCCATTTGGAGCAAGACCTCCATCTCCTTCCACGAGGAAGGAGCCTTCCACTTCACTGTTTCCTGTCAGGACAGGTCGCAGACGCAAGAACCCAGGTACTATCTTGCTGTCATGCCCTGTCCCCATAAAGGCCTCTCGATATGCCTTGGGGATGTCATGACAGGACATACTTTTCCCTTTCGTTCTTGCTTCTTCCTATCATGACTGGAAGCTGTATCTGCCGATCACGCTATTGCAGACCCCAAAGCGGAGAACGCTCGCCATCGAATTGGCGTTTGCAGAAGCCCCAGACATGGAGTCAGGGCTATAGTCATACACGGAGTGCCTCGGTTACAGCGAGGTCTGGTACTTTGCCCCCTCTTCCGCGCTGCCATTCCTGGCAGCGATCCCCGTGAAGCTCAAACGGTCGGGTGCCTCGGTCGAGAACATCTATACCTTCAACGCCGATGCAATCCTCGCTCTCCCACCGAGATCCTCGCGTAAGAAGCAGGAGAAAAGGTCATGATTTGTTTGTGCATCTGACTACCTACCCGAACCGCTCTTTTTCTTCACTAGTCTGCAAGTCGCCAAGGGATACTGAACTGCTCATCTTTGCGAGCGTTGTCACGTGTGCGAACCTTGACGCCGGAACTGAAATCGAGTACAGTAGGATGCAAGAGGACTATCAGGTGACGTCCTCGGAACGATGTTCCTCGTCTCTCTGGCGTTGCTCATTACCAGCGCGCAGTGTCAGTTATGGTAGTGATCTGGTAGTGCAAAAACGGCCAAAGAGCTTCAAGCCCTCCCTCAAGATGTACGAACTGGACTTCGTAGGTCTTGTGTTTTTGGTCATTGGGCTGCATGCGCATCAGAAGCACGATCACACCCTTTCTGCTCTCCGCTTAAAAATCCGCGATTTATTTATTTTTTTCTCACAAGTAATGCTCTATTGCTAAGAGGTTTGTGACACCCCTTCTCCCTCATGCATCGGTCAGGTGCTGGTGCGTGTGAGAGGATCGGCTGTGACAACCGCTGGTATTAGCAAACAACTCCCGAGAGTAGAGAGGAATACAGGGCAACGAGAACATGCCCTCTTCAGAACACCCGTATCAATACGATGCCACAGTACCGAGTGACTTCTCCACGGAACAGGGTCGCTTCAAACTGTACTATGAGTGGATACAGCAGCGCATCGCCGAAGGGACCGATGTCCAGAAAGAAGAACGCACGATCGAGGGACGCATGGCCTTTCTGGCCGACTGGCTCCGTTGGTTGATTGTACAGAAGATTCTCAATCCACGTCAGCGACTTCCGCGGTATGCCTGGTTTGCTGCCTTCTTCCATCTGAAACAGCAGGATGTCGCGCGGGTGATCCGCCAGCTCCGCGACGAAAAGGTGCTCTCCCCGCGCAAAACCCGCAAGGATAAGAGCCAGCCCCAGTGGACGCCCCGCGACCGGTTTCTCTGGGAATATATCGGACATATGCGGGCGATGCGCTTTGACCAGGTACGGCGTCTGGCGGCGAGGAAGTCCGAGTCCGAGGTCGAGGGAGGGCTGCTCTCTGTCTCGCGTACCTCGGAAATCATCGATCGATGGGAGCTGAAAAAGATCGCGGTCTATCGCCGCGTCTACCACAGACAGGGAGGGTGGGTCTATCTTACCCGTAGAGGGCTGATGGAGGCCAGCCTCGATTTCCGGTCGGAGGCCCCGTCGGATCGCTCGTTGGAGCATTTGTACTGGATTACCGAAGTGCGGATGCACCTGGAAGACGAGCACGGCGAGAAGATGCAGTGGATCAGCGAGCGCTCCATCCAGGCGGAACAGGAGCAGCGGAAAGCTGGCCAAAAACTCTCGCATATCCCGGACGGCATTCTGATCCTGCCAGGCAAAGATGGCAAGACGCAGACCATCGACATCGAAGTGCAGGTCTCTAAGCCCGCACCAGGCGAGGTGCAAAAAGTCATGAGCGACCAGTTCTGGTCGCATGGCGAAAATCGTCCGCTGCGCTACTACGTCAACCGCAAGTCGCGCGGCGTGGTGCAAGCCGTCTACCAGAAGATGGTCAAGGAGCGCCTGGCCATGCGACCCTCAATCGAGATCATCGACCTGGAAACGTGGCTGCCGCTGTCGCCTCCCGCCAGGTAATGTGTCAGTTGACACGTTCCCTGTTCACCCGACGAGAAAGGGACGTTCAAAGTGGGTACGAGCGTCGCTAGCCAAAATCAGATGGAGCCATGCTGTGCTCACGAAATCGTATGAACGAGTCTATAAGAGATTCATCGTCCCATGCTACACCCACCGTACCAAAGAACACACCCCAATGCGCTTCTCTACGGCTTCTGAAGGATAACTCCTCCTATGAAGGCTGCACGTCCGTCGTGAGTTCGGCGGCCAACTGCTCATACGTATACCGTGTCTGCAAAACACCCTGCTCGACACGTTTACATAGGATGCTTTCGATGCGCGCGAGCAGAGTGAGGTCGTAGGTCTGCACATTGCAGACCTGGCACTTCAGCGTGGGAATGCCCACGACCTCGATGCACGGCACGCACCCGACCTGCCGGAACGGCACGGCTCGCGTCGAGGCCATCAGGCGCTGCATGCCCTGATCATGCCCACAGGTCGAGGGGGCAGAGAAGCCCAGTATGATGTGGTCGAGCATCAGTTGCTCTCCTTTCTGGTATGCGAAGTCACCATGAACTCCTGTAGTATACACCATTCACGTGCAGCTAGAAGAACTGCTCAGCCGCTCCCGCCAGCGCTCACGTAGATCCTTCACGGTAGTTTCTAGTGGGCAGAAGCAGGTGCGCGCACTTTGCGCGCTGCCCTCATGGGGCACTCTCCCAGCGATGCACTTCCTTCTGTCCCGTGTCATGTCTGAGTCGCAGCCCACTTCTCGCAGGACACAATACGTCCACCGGGTCGCGGTGGGAGGCGATGCGCGTCACGCGTCTTTTCAGTCGCATCGCATACAATCACTATCAGGCCGCTCAAGAATTGTTGGTGCTCACTTACCGGGCACCTCTCTAACAGAGATCGCATGCAGCGGGATGAACCATTGAGGATGGATGGTTTCTATCTTCTGATGGCGCTTCCAGACACCAGATCTGAGCGTCTACTACGTCATCTTTGAGACCCAGGCCAAGTTTTTAGTACTTCAGATCTATCGTGCGCCATGCGTTGCTTCGCCCTGATATACTAAACTCAATCTATTTCGACCTCGTGAACGCAGCCATTGCCGCTGAGGAGGATAAGGTCCGAACACTAGTAGATCCCATCCTTTACTTATGAGGTTGAATGTCGGATGAGAAAGGGATGGCATGGATGTATCGACTTCACTATGACCCTGAGATACTCTCACCAGTTGTTCGCGTCCTTTCACCATATGACCCGTGGGATATACTCGCAACCATTGCGGGATTACAACTGCTGCCAGAAAATGCTGATCGAACGATTCGGTTGGAGGCCCTGGCACATGCAGCCGCCTCTCTGGAGACTGATCCCGCCAAGCCGAGGATCAGTCTGCCACGGCTCAGGCAGATTGCCGATTCTGATCCCCTGGGGCGAGGAGCAATTGCTTCACAGGAAGATCCGTTTAATGCACCCTTTACCGAAGCGTTTATGTTCCACGGCAGCTCTTTCATGGTATTTCCTGGCATTGCCGAAGATTCGACCTTTATCTTACGCCATCTCACAGATGCGCTCTTTTTATCCCCTGACCCTTTTCCCGACAAGCGATTCTTGGGCAAAGCCCGCGCGCTCCTCACAGCAGTGCTCGCATTGAGCGACGAAATGGCTAACCGTGCCGGGCTGAGGCGGGGCGAAGAGCCTCGCACTCGGCAGACCGACGACGGTCTCTTTGTTCCCGGCTCTCAGTATATCGCTCGATATAAGCAAGCCGTCTCTTTCGATCTCTCGGAACTAGCCTCGTTCTTGGCGAGATATGGCGCGTCACCGGACGCACTGAAGCCATTGATGGTCTTACAGGGCGATGTGCCCACACTCGGGTATCAAAACGATACCGGAACGCTCCTCGCGCACCCGCTCGTCAGAAGCGGCGATCAACTGATTGTCGCCATCCCCGGAACGCTGCTTACCGCTGCCCGCCATGAATTAATACGCCTTGCATGTGAGCACGGAGTTGAGGATGAACTGGCAAAGCGGTACAATGCCGCTGTCTGGAATACCGTTGGCACCTCTCTGAGCTACCTCAAAAACACACCTCTCTCGCTTCCGTTACCCGACGCTCCACCTATTCCCTGCCTGCAGCGGGCGTTCTTTCGACTCGACACCGATAAGGTCATCTATACGCTGCTGATGACTGATCCACTCAGGGGCTATGATCTCCAACACCCATTTGCCGAGTGGCCTCTTCAAGAGAGTGAGGGAGACCTCAGGGATCACCTCCGGGCTGTTTCCGCCTCTGTAGCCAATCTGGAATCTCCACCAACTGAAGTGTGTTTCCTGGTACTGTTGCAGGGAATAGGACGCCCTATGGTTTGGGGCTTCGCGCATGCGGACGTTCCACCTGACGCGCTTCTTCTGGGCATGCTGGCCTCTGATTTGCAGACAATAGCCCTGCTCGAAGGAGGGGAGCCGCTCACTCTCTGGAAGTTTGCGCGCCTGTCTTCCTCCGTCAAAGAGAGGACAAGGGTGGGTGGGATGAGCCCATTGGACGAGTTTTACCTCTACCGGTCGTATGGATACAGTTACTACGTCTCAGATGATCCCCGCCCAGATTATATCGCGCCTCCACCCGATGGTGGGGGTGCTTTGCGACGAGAGGTCCTACGCCAGCGAGATTGGCATGTCGTACTCTCTTACGATCCGACCTATGTGGTCGAGGTGACCGCGCTGTTTGATACTGCGGCGATATCCATTTACGTTCCTATGGCGAGAGATCACCAGCGCGTTGCTCTCCTGGTTGAGGGTAATCCTCTCCCGCTCTGGATTGTGGGACAACCGCCACCAGCAGATGAGAAGGCGTTCCCACTCTATAGCTACTACTTCGATTTCGCCGACGCCATTGCGTATTGGTTATGGCAGTGTACTCCAGCGCTTGCTCCACTGCTCCAGCCCGTTGCCTCGCTCCATTCGCGCATCCTCCTGCGCATTGCTCTGCCCGAGGATGAAGCCTGGGATCGATCTTCTCCAGAGGGACTACCTTCGCCTCAGCAGGACAGCCTCGTAGTATGCCCAGACGCGGTCCGCGGAACGTTGGACATTACCATCCACGCGACCTTCGCCTCTGCACTAGAACGAGAAGACAACAGCGGCGAGCGAGCACTCATGCGGCACATTCTCCAAGGTTTTCGCAGCCTTCTGACGGAAGAGGGGCACCAGACCTTGTCGGACGATGCCATAGCGGCCATCCTCGATCGCCATGCCCCTTTGGGAACCAAGAAAAAACTGCTGTTCCTTGATCCAAGCACCGCGCCCGATCTCGACCCGCGGGGGCTACCGGCATACAGGAAAATTCAAGAGGCGGATGAAAACGAGCTCCTTGACGAACTGGGTGAGCACCTCAGGTCGGTTGAAGGACTACGGGAAGGGACAGTCGCTCCAGAGAAGCGAGCAGAGGTGCTCCGGAGTGCTGTCGGCTTTTACTACCAAGCGCTGGTCCAATTGGTAGCGTCGCTCCAGCCAGAAGGGCTGCTCGAATATCTCATTGCGCACCACGAGGCGATTGTGCGCGAACTGTCCCTGCACCGCTTGACGATACCGACTCGCCTGGCGTGCTACAGTTCGGAGCCGGAGATGATCGAGCGGTTGAGTGAGGAACTTCCCGAGCGCGCTGCGGCTGCAAGGGCCAGCCGCTTCGTCATTGAATATGTGGCTGCCTGCCCGCCCGATGGGCAGCGACCTGTCAGCCTCAGTGTGTACGACCGTCTCCAGGCACTTGCCTGGCATATTATCAACTTCGGGTCGGTCAGTGATTTCATTTACTACCAACTGGCAGACCTCCAGCTGGCCATGCTGCCATCTGGGCGGTTGGCTGTCGATCAAAAACAGTTGAAAAGAGCCCTGGACTCCTACCAACCGCTCTTCGCTGCTGGAGAAATTGTTGAGGCGACGCGCACATTTCGCTACCGCTGGCACGGCGAGAAGGCCGCCCAGGAAGAATCAGTCATCGCAGATGCCATGCTCTCGGCCACACGGGCTGAGTTCGGATACACCTTATATGACGTGCTGCTGCTCATGACGAAGGCTATCGAACTCGGGAGTGAACGCGATTCCGGCGCAGTTTGCTTGCCTGAAAGCGAACTCTTGAGCCTGCTGGTCGAACGGCTCAACTGGTCCGAGGATGCTGTGAGACAGGCTCTCGAAAGCCTGACGCTTGATACACGCCCCGATTTCCTCACTCCACCACCGCCGTTTCTCAAGAGTGACATCCATCCCTGGCAATTCAACCGCAGGCTCTCCTATCTTCGCCGACCGTTCCTCCGCCGCAGGCGAGGCGACGACACCGAGATTCTCTACGGGTACCGCCACCTCTATAACGCCGGCGGCTACCTGAGCGACTTGTGCCTCAACGGACGCTTACAGGCCCGGAGCCACGAGATGCAGCAGGCCATCAGCCAGGTAAACAATAAGCGTGGGGACGCGTTTAATGCCCAGGTGGCGCACTTCCTGGAGGAAGAGACAGGGTTGATCATCAAGTCACAGGTCAAAAAAGTCGGCGAGCTCAGGGGACAAGATGGTCCTCCCGGAGACATTGATGTCTTGATGGTCAATCCACGGAAACGGCGCATGCACTTACTGGAGTGCAAGGACCTGGCCGTGGCGCGCACACCACAGGAAATGGCGAACGAGCTGCAAAACATGTTTCAGGGAAAGGGCGGGAAGAAGTCGGTTATCGAACACCACCAAAAACGTGTGCAATGGGCATGCGAGCATCTCGGCCAGATCCTGACGTGGCTGGAGTTACCCCAAAGCGGCAAGTGGAAAGTCGAGCCGCTGATCGTGACGAAACAGCGCTTATTCACCCCCTATCTCCAGAGGTCGCCGATTCCTATCCTCTCGTTCGACGAACTCAGGGAACGCTACGGATAAAGGGAACGTTGAGAGAGGCGAGTAGGTGACAACAGAAATGTCTGGTGTAGATTCAGTTCAGATGTTGTTCGCAAGGATGGCAAGAGCAGGTATGCTGATACTCCTCGAAGCGACCTCCGAGGTTCGTGGGCGCAGAATGATGTCAGACTCCGGAGAGGAAATCGTCGCGCTGTCTGACAAGATGGGATCGGCTGTCAGACACCGTTTCAGGCAAAAATGGAGGAGTTGGAGCAGTAAGAGATCGGTGCTGCCGAGAACTCGGTGCGCCTCTTGTCAGTCTGGAGGGTAGCATGTAGCCAGCAGGAGGGTGAAAAGAAGATGCTGGCGGCGATGAAGTGGATGATGTGTCATCTGCTTCCTCATCTGAGCCTCTTCATGTTTGGCGCAATCAGGAGAAAAGGATGTACGTTGCTCTGCCCGGTAACAGGTAGATCGAGGCACAGCCTCATTAGATGGTGAGCAGCATCGCCAGATGTATACGTTCGGTGACAAAATGTAATGGGTGGGCTCAAAGAAAAGCGGTCTGAGGAGGTCATCTGCTCTCTTCTGTCATCGTTTGTATACATTTGATGACAAACAGCGATGACTGTCAGCGGTCATGAACTACTCGGTGTTCGCCTGAGCTGATCCGGTGTCGCATAAAAGCAGCCATGATGTGCGGAAACGTTGGTATTTCCTGAGAAGCAGGTTCCTTTGTTCGTTTCTGGTTGACTCCCTCCTTGACACGCTCAAGAGCACTCTAGAGGCTGTTGTGCATAGTTCGTACGTCTCTGCCGTGTGGACCGGTGTCGAAATTGTAAATGTCAAGAAGATGATCCCGTATTACACTCCCAAAAACAAATGGAGCCGCGCTACAGAAAGTGGTCAAGGATGGTAATATACGTGTCGAAAATCCCTCTGAGCATCCCGCGGCAACGCTCTTCTTGATCCTGGTTGGTCGGAACGACCAAATTTTGCCAGGCGTCGCTGTCAAAGCAGGCGATGACGCGCGGTTCCGCTGATCGTGACTGCGTATTCACGATGAGGGCATGACGCTTTGCGGGTAATTCTCTAAAACGTCCGATCACTTCATGGACAACACGGGATCGCATATTGCGGTCCAGGCATTTACACTCGATCGTTAACCAGGCCTTGCTGGCATCAGGCCAATAGCGCGGCAGCTTATTCCGGCGCGTGCGCATTGGTTGGGCACGGAAGTAATCAGCCTCCTCTTGCCACAAGACACACACGTCGCTTTGGATCGGCTGACCTGAAGGACCGCAGGTGTAAATACCGAGGTGGACTTCCAGTGGCTGCTTTGGAGGTCGGCGGCGGGTGAACGTGAGCACGGCATAGGTGAAGGAATCGTTTGCCCCAAGACGGCTGGGGCCAAGTCGAAAAGTATACGGTGGTGTCGCTGGCACTCCATTACCTGTGCAGAAGGTAGGGGAATCGGCTCCAGCCCGGACAGCTGCCTGCCAGGTCATACACCATGCATACACCTCATACAAGGCGCCTCGCCCCTGCGCGGTCGAAAGGGGTGGAATGGATGCCCCTGGCATGGCAGCGCGCACTGCTCCAAGGAGCGCTTGCAACTCATTACTTATTCCTATCCCTACGGTCATGTTGTTGGCGGAAGAGGTGCTCATACCTCTTGTTCTCCTGTGGGATCGATATAGTGATAGAGCGCGCGCAGGCTTTTGAGAAGTGCCAGGGCATCTGGCTCGTGCTGTTGTAAGGTTGTACGTGAGAGCGTGAACGCCTGCTCGTGCTGATGCGGATCCTCGAAGCGCAGTTCATCCTGTTTGAGCATGTCCATCACGGCTAGCCCTTGAAATGTTGGTTGAGCAAGAGTGTGTTCAATAGCGTTGAGCAAGAGAAGAACGCGACGCCGGGGAGGGTAGAGCCGTTCGTTGAGCGGAATGCGAGCGCTATCACGGCCGAAAGGGGACTGCTGCCCTCCGTTATCAGGATCAATGAGGAGCCGAGCTTGGGTGGCATGAGACGGTGGTTTGTGTAAAGAAGACTTGCGTTGCTTTTTTGGGGATGGAGTGTGAGAGAGGAGAGAATCCGCGCCCTCAACTACGAGTTGTTCTTCGCCGGTGATCGCATCGAGGGTTGTCCATTCTTCCTCAACGCTCTTGACGACATCATCCATCCCCAACTCCTGAAGCATCAGGACTAATTGCTGATAAATGTAGAGGCATTCTGTTGCTGATACCATAACTCATCCTTTGTACATATACCGGTGAAAATGGAGGTCCCGGCGTGTATTACTCGATTCTTTCTTTTTGTCAGCACAAGATTCGGCAAGAAACTCTCTATCAAGCGATAAAGGTTCACCTTCCCGTTCATTGAGTCCAGACTCTCATAGAGCTTGCAAAGTACAGGAGAAATCGCTACAATGGTGTGAAACACCTGTTCTTGTTTGTACTCTGGATTCGGATAGTCCTACCAGCAAGGGAGTTCTCGAACCATGGATGAGCACCAGCTAGAGGTCGTTACGCAAATGACGGTCGCCCTTCCCTTTCTGGATGACGAGGTTCCTGCCCTCTACCTGGCGGATGGCAGGCCGTATATTCCGGTCTTCGCCGTTTGCCACGCGCTCGGCATCCCTCCTGCCAGCCTCATTCGGCGCTGGCGGAACCTGGCGCTCTGGGTTACAGCGCGTAAGCTGCCGTTCCAGACTAAGAAACAAGGCAAGCGTCTGGTGTGGTGCCTGCTGATCTCTCAAGTGCTGTTTCTGTATGGCCTCTTCGACTGGAAGCTGGTTTCTCCCGAGCGGCAATCGCAACTGCGTGAGGCGACCGAAGCCCAGATACGGCTGGCCAATCGAGCCTATCAAGCCATGCAGCAGCGCTACAAGGCCACGCACCAGCTTCTCTTTCAGTTCATGACAGAGTGCGCTGACATCGAGCGCTTTTTCCAACGGAGCATGGAGGCGGCCTCCACGGGGTTGGATAGGCCAGCCTCTCTCGCTTTCGAGGCCCTGATCGAGCGGGGGCGAGGGTTGTACCGTGATGCTGCAGCACATGCGCGGAAGATGCTCCAGGATCAAGGGGAACTCCCCATCATCGACGCGGTGAGGGTCGACGCCAACCACACCGTCGTGGAAACCTTCTCGATGCCCCTGCTGCCGATTGTTCCTGAGGAGGACAGCACGCGCTTTGGCGAGTTTACGTGCCAGTTGGCAGCCTGGCACGTTGAACTCGCGGCATTTTGGCGCAATGTACAAGAGCGAACCGGCCACGAAAGCCAGGGATAGAGGCGCACCCTCACATCCCACGAAATGCGCAACGAGCCTGTGGAAGAGCTAATCCAGACCTGATGAGCAAAAGTCGCTCAGAACTGGACGTTGAGCCAGTGAGAGAGGGCAAAAACAGCAGAAGAGGGAGCAAAAAAGGCAG
>DAOTTD010000347.1:0-6990 GCA_034438015.1 Ktedonobacteraceae bacterium
CTCGCCCATGATACACGTCGACGGCCTGCTGCAAGGCCAGTTCGCCGACGGCATATGCTAATGCATCGCCATAAAATTGGATAACGTGTGCATTCGTTTGCTCTACATTAATACCCAGATTCTGCATCGCACTGGTATCTGCCTTTGCAAATGCTGTGGGGACGCTGAGCGAAAGTGTTTTCCCATTGATGACTGTGACGCCGCCCATTTCTGCATTACCAAAATCATGTCCATAGGGATACCATTTCATTTAGAAGATTCCTTCCTGGTTTATGCTTAAATAAATTATGTGATCTATTTGTTGCCATTATCATTTTTATAAACGATCTGACTTCTTACTTGTATCGTCCGTTTGCGTACATATAGCCTGAATCTCCTATGTGATGATAAAAGCACGGTTGCTCGAAGAAGGCCGTGCTTCTACACCGGGCCGTTATATATACTATATAATTTAGTGACTGATGATTCTGATGATCGCTAATATTAAGGAGAACATATGGCGCACCTACCAGAGAATCCCACGCTTCCAGACCTGCAACGCTATATGGATGCTGTCTGCCAGGAAAGAGGCTGGACGAAAGATACCTACGCGGAGAAGTTTTTGCTCTTCACCGAGGAGGTTGGCGAACTGGCGAAGGCCATGCGGCAGTTCGCGGGCCTCTATGATGAGAAGGCGAGCGCGAAGAAGTTGGTGCTGGAAGAGGAGTTTTCTGATGTGCTCAGCTACCTGCTGGACCTGGCGAACGCCTTTCAGGTCGATCTGGAGAGCGCGTTTCGCGCCAAGGAGCAGGTCAATCGGACGCGCACCTGGGGGTAGTTGTGCGACGTGTAGCTCCATCTGTGTTACGTTACCTGTTGCTCTGGCGTGGTGTAAGAAAAGAAGTATAGTAACGATTTTACGAGGAGTGGAGCATGCCAGCGAATGTTATTGCTTACGAGTGGCCCCTGAACGGAACGGTCCACATCGCTTACCAGACGAATGATAATCATATCCGTGAAGTGGTAGGACAGGCGAACGGCAAGTGGCGCGATGTCGATGTGACGCGCGCTACCGGAGCGCCCGCGTTGGAGAACGCTATTATGGCGGGTTCCGCCTGGGATGCTGGCCGCACGCACCAGGTAGATTACGTGAGCCCGATGAGCCCGGACGGCCACGTGCACGAGGTCGTTCAGTTTCAGAACCATCCCTGGAGCTACGAGGACCTGCTGGACCACGCCGGGGTGTCCGGTTCGGATGGGCGCACGCTGGCCGCTTACGACTGGCGCAGCGCCGGGACCAAACAGGTAGTGTATACCTCGTTGGAGGGTCATATCTATGAGCTGGCGGCTGGCCGCGAGGGGCCGTGGCAACGTACCGATCTCACTCAGGCAACAGGAGCTCCTATAGCAGAGATTCCGCTGCTGAGCGCTTTTGCCTGGGAACATGGCAAATCAAAGCACGTTGTATATATGAGCGGCGATGGTCACATTCACGAATTGACGATGACTGTGGGCGGCTCGTGGAGCCACGACGATCTGACGGAGCGCACGGGCGCTCCCTCCGCCGACGGTAACGCGCTCGCCGGCTATGGTTGGGAAAGAGCTGGCACGCGGCAGATTGTATACACAGGCTACGACAGTAACATCTATGAGCTGGTGGCCGGTGTTGATCATGTGTGGCACTACGTCGACCTGAACAGCCTGACCTCTGCACCGCGCGTGAGTGGCACCGCCCTGGCCGCCTACGCCTGGGAGACCAATGACTCGAAGCAGGTGGTCTATGTCGCGGAGAACCACCACATCCAGTTGTTGCAGACCGATGAAAGTGGCAGGTGGACCCATAGCGATCTGACGCAGCGGACCGGCGCGCCGGTCGCGAGCGATACGCTGATACTTGGTTATGAGTGGTCCGCGCAGTTTGCCCAGCACATCGTCTACCTCGATACGAGAGAAAATCCTCATCTCCAGTCGCTGTTACTAGAGCACGGCTCGTCCTGGAAGCATGCAGATCTTACCGATCTCACAGGCGCCCAGGCGCTTGTCTAAGCTCATCGTCTCTGGTAAAACTGGTGAGCAGATGGAATAATACATGCGTCTTCGGTGGTTTCATCAGTGAAACCACCGAAGCCATAAAGGTTTCTTTACGATACCTCTTACCCGGTGTCTAAAACAGCATTTCTCAACTATAACTTCCACAGTGTTCGGGAAAGTATTTCACAATACCTTCTTTCGATGCACTTCTTTAAACACTATAGAGCGCAGTCAGATGCTCAACGCACCTTTTCTACGCTGAGGAACCCTGGAAACTTATGAACAAAACAGAATACCCAATGAGAACAACAAATCCCGAACAGTATGGCAACGTGCCTGCCTCTTCAGAGGCCATTGCCGAAAAACAAGCCTTTCATCCTGTAGAGCCCGTCGAAATAGAGACCGTTCCCGGCGAGGGCGTGCTCGATATCGTCGACGATGGCTTTGGCTTTCTGCGTAGCGATCGCTACCTGCCAAGCTCGCTCGACATCTACGTCTCGGCCTCGCAGATCCGGCGCTTCAGCCTGCGCCAGGGCGATCTGGTCAGCGGGCAGATTCGTCCGCCCAAAGAGCGCGAGCAGTACGCGGGCCTGCTGCGCGTCGAGTCCGTCAATGGCCTTGATCCCGACGCGATCAAACATCGTCCGCGCTTCGAACACCTGACGCCGATCTTCCCACGCGAGCAGTTCAACCTGGAGACCGATGCAACCAACCTCTCGGGCCGCCTGATCAATCTGGTGTCGCCTATCGGGCGTGGACAGCGCGGACTCATCGTGGCACCCCCAAAGGCTGGCAAGACGATGCTGCTCAAGGCCATCGCTAATGCCATCTCGCAGAACCATCCCGAGGTTCATCTGCTGGTCGCGCTGGTCGGAGAGCGACCGGAAGAGGTCACAGATATGAAGCGTACGGTCAACGCCGAGGTTGTCAGCTCCACCTTCGATGAGCCGACGTATGCCCACACGCGCCTCTCTGAGATGGTACTGGAGCGCGCGAAACGCCTGGTAGAGAGCGGACGCGACGTGGTGATCCTGCTGGACAGCCTGACGCGTCTGAGCCGTGCCTATAACCTCGCGGTAGAGTCGAGCGGGCGCAGCCTTTCGGGTGGCCTCGATCCGGCTGCCCTGTTCTATCCCAAGCACTTCTTCGGTGCCGCGCGTAAGATCGAGGAGGGTGGCAGCCTGACCATTCTCGCCACCGTGCTCGTCGATACCGGCAGCCGCATGGACGACGTGATCTATGAGGAGTTCAAGGGGACCGGCAATATGGAGCTGGTGCTCAACCGCAAGATGGCCGAGCGCCGCGTCTTCCCCGCCATCGATATCGCGCTCTCTGGCACGCGCCGCGAAGAACTGCTCTACGACGATAAGACGTATCGCGCTGTGATCACCATGCGCCGTATGTTCTCACAGCTCGCCGATCAGCAGGGCTTGGAGGCGATGGAAGCGCTGATTCAGCAAATGGCGAAGACCGAGAGCAATAAAGAGTTCCTGACAACCCTCGCCAGGAACATGAAGTAAAGATCTCCTTGACAGTCTCACGCTTATACGCGCATACTAATGCAGGATGCTAAACAGCGCTCTTCCGACTAGAGGAGGAGGCTCGCGTCGTGCGGCTGAAGTTGTGCGCCAGACAGGCGAAGATATGGAGGAGATAGAACGTATGCAGGAAAAGCCAGAACTGCAAGCGGTCCTCGTAAAGATGTATCGAACCGCTGACCACCTGACCGTTGCAGCCTTGATGCCGGGACTGGAGGCCGATAATATCCTTGTCGAGATTACTGAAGACGGTCAATTAATCTTGCATGGAGACGTGCGCGCCGCGCTGAAGAATATCAAAGAGGTCATTCTGGATGAGTGGAGCGCCGGTGGCTACCATCGCGAATTGAAGTTGCCCGAGCCGGTTGATGGCGAGCATGCTAACGCGACCTACGGCAATGGTGTGCTGGTAATTACGTTTAACGCCAGCGAAGAGACGATCCCCGCTCGCATTACGCTGACAAACATAGGTCATGCCCACGGTGAATATAGAGGCAACGTGGGCGGACATCCCCACCCTTAAGCTCCCGAGGCGGAAGAGAAAACAGCTAAGCTTTCCCTTCCGCTTCACTCTTTCTACGGTGCGCTACGTTCTGTGGAAGGTGTACGTTGTGCTGCCGTTCGTCGAGCTGAGATCGATCACCTTCAACTGCTGCGGATTGTTCAGCGAGATAACGAGCTGTTCGATGCTCCCGGTATTCGAAGTGAAGGTGACTGTGAACTGGGTGCCGGTGTACGGCGTGCTTTGAGTGCCCCAGAGACAGTCGGAGGTTCCACAGCCGAACGCCTGCACACTAATGGTCGTACTGTTATTGGTGATGTTGAGCCGGCTGACGCCCTTCGTCTGCGCCGAATCGTCGTTGACCCAGTTGCCGTTGAACTGCGAGAGGGTGGTCGCCGTAGCGGTGGCAGCGGTGGCCGTTGCGCGTGAACCGGCCTGTGCGGTGGCTGTAGCGTGCGCATTGGTCTGTGCGGTAGCTGTTGCGTTTGTGCCAGCGGCCTGTGCGGTAGCGGTGGCGGCGTTTTGCGCGCCCTGGGCGGTCGCCGTCGCGGTGGCGTTGCCAGCTCCTGCCGTCGCCGTCTGCCCGTCTACCTGCGCTGTAGCGGTGGCGTTGGTGAGCGCGGTCGCAGTGGCGGCGGAGGGTGAGAGCGTGCCCGTGCTACTGTGTAGTACTGAGAAGAGGACGACGCCTCCGATCAGCAGGACGGCAATTAGCGCGATGATGAGCACGATGATGGTAGTATTGGTCGAGCGGCGCGACGGTTCGTTGGGCGGAGATGGCTGTATGGGGGGTGGAAGCGGCGGAATATCGTCGCGTTGTGGCACGAACTGTGGCGCGGGCTGCACCGGTGGTTGCGCGGGCTGCGCGGGCCGCACTGCGTTGCCTGCGACCGTCTCATCATTGTAGAATGGCACGGGATCGTTGTTGAGAGCCCCGGCGAAAGGAAGCACGACCTGGCCTTGCAGAGGCTGCGCAGCGGCTGGCGCGGGCAGAACCTGCTGCAAGGCATCCGCGAAGGCCATGATGCTGCTGAAGCGCTCGCCCGGTCTCTTCGCCAGCGCGCGCAAAATAACGCCGTCGACATCGGGGGATAGCGAGGAGTGGAGTGTGCTGGGAGGCGCAGGCCAGAGATTGAGATGGGCGTTTCTCAACTGCTCCCGGCTGCCCTGAAATGGCGACTGGCCCGTAAGCATCTGATAGGCCATCACAGCGAGCGCGTACTGATCGGTCGCTGGTACCGGCTGCCCGGTCCATTGCTCTGGCGCGATATATGTCGGTGTTCCGCGCACGGCCTGGTGCGCGTTCCCCTCGTCGCGCGTGATCTGCGCCAGCCCGAAGTCGCCCACCAACAGGTCCGGCACGCCCGCCGTCTTGCTGCGGATGAAGAAGTTCGACGGCTTGACATCCTGGTGCACAATCCCGTAGTTGTGCGCGTATTGCAGCGCCTCCGCCCCTTGCTGTATAATCGCGGCCACATCTTGAGGCGGGACGATCCCTATGTTGCTGTTCTGCCGCAGCCATGTAACGAGCGTGCCATCCGGGCAGAACGGTGTCACGACGTAGGGGATCTGCGCGCCGTCGAGCGTCGTTTCGCCGTAGTCGAGGAGTGGGAGGATGTGCGGGTGATTGAACTGGCTGATCGTCTTCGCTTCGCCCTCGAAGAAGCGAACCTCCTGTGCCGAGGTGGTTGCGCCGGCCCGCAGGAGCTTCAGGGCGTTCTGTTGATTGGTGCGCATATCAATGACGAGGTAGACTTCGCCCACACTGCCGTGGCCGAGCCGTTGCAGGAGGCGGTAGGAACCGATCTGTTGTGGCTCTACTGACATGTTTCCTCTCGCTTTCATACGTGATGCGTACTCTCTGACTGAGATGGCCGCGTATCTGACCTCACCAACAGCTCACTCTTCTCCCACAATTGGCTCTGTAGTGACTCGTCGTAGGAGAGCGGCGCCGTGCGCTTCGGGACGCTCTTCACAAAGTACTTCCCGGTGATTCCCTCTACTTCGGGCGACGAGGCCAGATAGAGTGATGTCTTCGCTCCCTCCTCCGTCGAGATGCCCAGATTGGAGAAGAAGAACTTCATGAGCGGGCGCACGATTGGATTCGCGTTCGACTGCCCGAAGTTGGAGGCCACGAAGCCGGGATGCAGGCAGTTGGCGGTGACGCCCGTTCCTTGCAATCTGCGTGCCAGTTCGTAGGTGAATAGCACCTCTGCCAGCTTCGATTGTCCGTAGGCACGCCACCCGTTGTAGTTTGCCGTTGCCTGCAGGTCGTCCATGACGATGAAGTTGCTGGCCTGTGCCGCCGAGCTTACGTTGATGATGCGGGCTGGCGCGCTGACCTTGAGCATGTTGAGCAGCAGGTTCGTCAACAGGAAAGGAGCGAGGTAGTTTATGGCGAACGTCATCTCCAGGCCGTCCAGGGTCTCCTGTCGCTGCGTATAATAGCCGCCGGCGTTGTTGATCAGCACATGCAGTTGCGTGTAGCGCTGCTTGAAGGTCTCCGCGAGCTGGTGTATTGATTGCTGCGAGGAGAGATCCGCCTGCAGGAGGTCGATGGAGGTGTTGCCGCTCTTCGCACGCAACTCGTCCCGTGCCGCCTCGCCCTTTGCCGCGTCCCGGCTCACCATGACGACGGTCGCGCCCTGTTGCGCCAGGCCCAGCGCCGTGGCCTTACCGATCCCCGAATTAGTGCCCGTTACCTGGCAGATCTTCCCTTGCATATGTGTGGTTGCCATGATTAGTCCCTTTCATCTATTTCTTTGATCATACCTTCTCAGAGGCCCCGGTAGCAACTATCCATAAACCAGGTGAGTATCATCTCAATAATCCGGGGAAGCAGAGCCCGAGAGAGGCAATCAGTTGATGGAAAAAGCACGTCGGCCCTCTGACGTGGTCTGCTGAAAGACGGAGGGATGACGAGGACCGCGTGCCCAAACT
>DAOTTD010000348.1:0-11065 GCA_034438015.1 Ktedonobacteraceae bacterium
TGTCTGTTTTTGCTCTTCATCCCTCTGTTTTTGCTCTCTCTTGCTGATTCATTCTTCTGTTCTTCATCGCCTTCGCTCATCCAACCAGAATAAGCTCTTCAATTTCTCGTTGCGCACTTCGTGGGCAAGGGAGCCTCAGTCGGGCATGCGAAACTATGGGCAAGAGAAAAAACGCTAGAGTTGCAGATCTCTGGTTTCTGCAACCAACACATCCTCATGTGAGGAAAGGATAGATTATGTTAGGAACACATCTCCACCAGTCGAAAGCGACCGCACGGGATCCCGTGTGCGGGATGATGATTGATCCCGATCTGGCTTTCGCGACTCGTAGGCCTGGTGAAGAGACACTGTACTTCTGCTCCCAGAACTGCGTCCAGCAGTTCGATCGTGAGCATGCCGTCTCGGCAACAACAGGCGTTTCCGAAGCCGGCAGACTTCGCTGGATTGACCTCCCCATCGCGGGCAAACACGATCGCCAGGGGGGACTCTATCTTGAAGAACATCTCAAGGGCCTTTCGGGTGTACAGAGTGTCACCGCGAATATGACCTCGAACATGGTGCACATCGACTTTGACCCGGCACAAACGCAGGTCAAGACTCTCGTTGATCGGATACACGCTGCTGGCTACACCGTCGGGGTCTCGTCCCTGCAACTCGATATCCAGGGGATGCACTGCGGTTCCTGTGTCGTAGCAATTGAAAACGCTCTTGAGCACACTCCAGGAGTGCTGGATGCCACTGTCAATCTGGCTACCCAGCAAGCCTCTCTTGAATACCTGCCCGGACGGATTGACCGGCGTGGAGTCGTGCATGCGATTGAAGCAGCTGGCTACCAGGTACGAACAGCATCTCCCCAGGCTCCCCCGGAAACGACCGTGAATCGAACTGAGCAGGAACAGGCGCGTGAATACGGAACCCTGCTGCGCAAATTCTGGTTCGCCGCCATCATTTCACTCCCGGTGATCGTCTTTTCCTATCCGCAGTTCTTCCCAGGATTGCGCGACTGGCTGACTCCTGGCAGTGATGCGCGCCGTCTGGTCTGGGGCGTGCTCGGTCTCTTGACTCTCCCGGTCCTGTTCTGGGCGGGAAGCCATTTCTACACCGGAATGTGGCAGGCGCTCAAACACCGCCAGGCCAATATGCACACCCTGATCTCCATTGGCGTCTCTGCCGCCTGGCTCTATTCCACCGTGGCGGTAGTCGCCCCGCAGGTCTTCCCCTCGATGCAACTGGCCGAAGCGTTCTACGATGTCACCGCCGTCGTTGTTGCCCTGGTCAATCTGGGATTGGCCCTCGAACTACGAGCACGCGGACGCACCAGCGAAGCTATCAAGAAATTGATCGGCTTGCAAGCCAAAACGGCGCGCGTGGTACGCGATGGGACTGAAGTCGACATCCCCGTCGAGGAAGTCGTCACCGGCGAGGTCATCATTGTCCGTCCTGGAGAAAAGATCCCGGTCGATGGGGTAGTCCTGGAAGGGAACTCGTCGGTTGATGAGAGCATGATTACAGGAGAGTCCATTCCCATAGAGAAACATGCAGACGATGAAGTGATTGGCGCCACGATGAACCAGACGGGCAGCTTCCGTTTTCGCGCCACAAAGGTGGGTAAAGACACCGCGCTGGCCCAGATTATCCGCCTGGTGCAGGATGCCCAGGGATCGAAAGCCCCGATCCAGCGGGTTGTTGACCAGGTCTCGCACTACTTTGTGCCCACGGTCATGATCCTGGCCGTTGCCGCTGCGGTCACCTGGTTCATCTTTGGACCACAGCCTGCCCTCGTCTATGCGCTCATCGTCTTCGTGACGACATTGATCATCGCCTGCCCCTGCGCCCTGGGATTGGCAACCCCGACCAGCCTGACCGTCGGCATCGGCAAGGCGGCGGAACAGGGCATTCTGATCCGCTCTGGCGACGCCTTGCAGACGACTCAACGCTTACAGGTGGTGGTTCTGGATAAGACAGGCACGATCACCAAAGGCAAACCCGAATTGACCAACGTCGTGGCGGAGATCGGCTTTGAGGAAGAGGAGATCCTGAGGCTAGCTGCGGCGATAGAGCGCAACTCGGAACACCCGCTGGCTACTGCGATGGTCGAGGGGGCGAAAGCGCAAGGGATGACGCTTCCCACCGTGGCTCAATTCAGGGCCATTCCAGGTCATGGGGTCGAGGCGGAGGTCGAAGGACGACAGATAGTGCTGGGCAATGCGAAGTTGATGGCAGATCGCAAGGTCGTGCTGGGGCGATTGACAGGCGAGAGCCAGCACCTGGCCGATGATGGCAAGACGCCGATGTACATCGCCATTGATGGAAAGGCGGCTGGCATTGTCGCGGTCGCTGATACCGTCAAAGAGGAGTCGATCGCCGCCATCGCGTCGCTCAAACATCTGGGCGTACAGGTCGCGATGCTCACAGGTGATAACCGGCGCACGGCAGAGGCGATTGGACGACAGGTGGGTGTGGATCGCGTGCTGGCCGAAGTGCTCCCACAGGACAAAGCACACGAGATCCAGAAACTGCAACTGGAAGGAAAGCAGGTGGGGATGGTGGGTGACGGCATCAATGATGCGCCAGCCCTCACCCAGGCCAATGTCGGCTTTGCGATTGGAACCGGAACGGATGTGGCGATTGAGGCCGCCGATATCACGCTGATCAGTGGAAGCCTCAAGGGGGTGGTGACCGCCATCGCCATCTCGAAAGCCACTATGCGCAATGTGCGCCAGAACCTGTTTGGTGCTTTCATCTACAATGGCCTGGGCATCCCCATCGCGATGGGATTGCTCTATCCCTTCATCGGACTCCTGCTCAGTCCTTTGCTGGCTGCCGCGGCGATGGCCGCCAGTTCCGTCACCGTCGTCACTAACGCCAACCGCTTACGCCGCTGGCATCCAAAGGAGGGACAATTATGAGTCTCACAAATATTCTGGCGCTCCTTGTCGGAGGAGTGTTGATTGGAGCAATCGCCTGGTTCTTCTGGGGGCCGCGCAAGAGCGGACAACGTGCGACGGTGACATCGGGCGGCTATCAGGAGGCGATGGTGCTGGTCAAAGGCGGCTACACCCCTGATGTGATCGTGGTGCAGCATGGCAAACCCGTCCGACTCAATTTTCGTCGTGAGGAGACTGCCGCCTGCTCCGAGATGGTCGTCTTCGATGCCTTTGGCAAGAGCGCACAGCTCCCAACTGGGGAGCTCGTCCCGGTGGAGTTCTTACCGGAGAAACCCGGCGAGTACGACTTCTCCTGCCAGATGGGCATGTTCCGCGGCAAGGTGATTGTCGAATAAAAGAAATGGAGTAACAAAATGAAAATGCACGAACAATCGCGAAGGAGCGGGTGGTTTCAATCAAAACCAGTCACCTGGGTTTTGATCGCCTTCCTTCTCATCATTGGCTTCTTCCTGGCCACGGAACATACGGCCCACTTTTTGGGTATCCTGCCATTTGCCCTCTTTCTGCTCTGTCCATTGATGATGTTCTTCATGATGCGAGGTATGCACAATGATCATGAAGACCAGGCAGGACACAATGAGCCGCATCTACAAGATGGGCAGATTGTTGAGGCTGACACGCAGAAACAGGAGCAACCACCAGAGGGAGGACAGCTATGAACAACGACGTTCCGGCGTATGGCCTCTGGCCGCTAGTGATCATCAACGCGGGTGTGTTCATCATCTTCGCGTTCAGCTTCTCGCGTCCGCGTACGGCCCGCGATTGGCGTTCGTTTGGCGCATTTTCGGCCTTTCTGGTGGCGCTCTTTACCGAGATGTATGGTTTTCCCTTGACCATTTACCTGCTCTCGGGGTGGCTGGGGAGTGTGTTTCCAGGGATTCACCTGTTTTCGCACAACACGGGCCACCTGTGGGAAACACTGATGGGCTGGAAAGGCGATCCGCACCTCAATCCACTGCATATTCTCAGCGACATCCTGATCTTTGGCGGGTTTATCCTGTTAGCGGCTGCGTGGGATGTCCTTTACAAAGCGCAGCGTGAGCACCGCCTCGCTACAACAGGACCCTATGCCCACCTGCGCCACCCTCAGTATGTAGGTTTTATCACCATTATGATCGGATTCCTGGCCCAGTGGCCGACGCTACTGACCCTGATCATGTTTCCAATCCTAGTCACCATGTACGTCCGATTAGCACGCCGCGAAGAACGAGATGCACAGGCGGAATTTGGAGATGCCTATGTCCAGTATGCGATGAGCACACCCGCCTTCTTCCCGCGCCTGCGGAAGCGCGCACCCGTACACGCTTGAAGAGACTGGAAGAGGAGGCCGCGTAGACAAAAACAGATGACAAAGCAGTTGGAAGACACATTGCGCGCTGAATCTGGTCGCTATCGTTATACCAGGCTCAAAAAAGTCTGTAAAATCATTGTCGTCTCCTTTTGACATGGCAGATTACACGTGGTAATGCTCTAACCACCGGGAGTATTACGATCGATAGCAGATTCATCTGGAGTATCCAGAGGAGAAGCGATCCTTGGAGAAAGAAGAAAGACATCTGTGGGAACATCTTATAGTGGAAAGCGTGCACAGAGCTATAACGCACACTGGCACAAGTATACAGAAAGAACACTTTCAGAGACAGTATCACTGATAGATATCACGGCCTTGCAGAGCATCATCGAGCAACAGGGAAGACGGCCACGTGTCCTGGATGTGGCATGTGGAACAGGCATTTTACTGCACTCTCTGCTTCAGCAGATACCGGGGCTAGAGGCGTATGGAGTCGATGGCAGTGTAGATATGCTCGCCCAGGCTCACAAGCTGCTGGATGAGTACCCATCTGTGCAATTACAGCAGGCTGTAATCGGTTCGGGAGAGAGAGCAAATCTTCCCTATCTTTCTCACACATTTGATCTGATTACCTATACAAATGCACTCCACGACACTCCCCAGCCGGATATGACATTGATGGGACTGGGGCAATTACTTGCTCCGGGAGGACAACTGCTAGTAGAAGATTATGCACGACGCGATTCCCCTTTCCCATGGCCAGTGTTTGAGTGGTTGATACGACGGGCAGAGAAAGACTATGTGCGCGCATATACGTTCTCAGAAGTGCAGTCGCTCTGTACAAGAGCAGGATTCCATATGATTTATGGAAGGACATTCGTCGTCAACTGGCTCTGGCACGGTTGGGTACTCCGTCTGGGAAGCAATACTTCTGGGTGAATCTGTGCATGCCTGATGCCGGAAAAAATGCTGACCTACGCCAACCATGTCGGATTATATGCCGAAGAGATCGGGCCAACCGACGAAGTGCTGGGCAGCTATCCGCAGGCATTTACCCGCCTGCTACTTATTACTGCCTGCAATACGATTGATTAGGCGCTCAACAGATATTCATAGCGTCTGCAACCGATGTAGAGCATGAGATCGTGGAGACTCAGAGTCCTCTCAGAGAGAACTCAGTCTGGCATCAGTTATGCACTGTATGCTAGTAATGAACACATAAGAGGATAATCTCTACTTTTTTAAATGATAGAAGGGAGTTCACGATGATAGCACTGTCATTCATGAATCTTGCAGCAATTGTGCTGGCCGTATCGTTCTTCACCTGGAAGATCGTTACCAAGCAAAAAAAGCTCGGGGCCGCACTGGTCTACGCAGTGCCGGCGAGAAAGTAGCTCTGGCCAGACAACGCATTTTCTACATCTAAAAGAAGTGACGACGCTGGCGACCGATCCGGTCTGTAAGATGAAGGTCGAGCGTGAGAAAGCCGTGACGATGGAATGGGAGGGACAATCCTTCTACTTCTGTTCGCAGGGGTGTCGCAACGAGTTTGCAGAAGATCCTCAGCAGTTCCCGGAAGCAGCTCACTCATAAAACAACGCTGTCAATGAACAAACTACCAAGCGGATAAAGAGATGAAGAAAGCGACCTGGATGTGGGTGTGACAAAGAGGATGAAGGGCCGCTTTACTCATCCTTTCTTCTCGCAGCAAACCAACGCCGCGTAATTTAGGTAACGTCTAACTTCGATCGCACCATTGACACAATCGAGGACCGTTTTATCCCACGGTGATCATGCCATCTGTGTTGACATGGATGGTTACTTTTGGAAGCGGTCTGGGCGCTGGTCCTTGTAAGACAGCCCCGCCCTGCGCAGGATCAAAGATGGCCCCATGAGCGGGACACACCAGGAGTTGTGTTGCAGGATCGTAGTTGACATAGACACCAACATGGGTACAGGCTCTTTCGTACGCCACAAAATTTCCATTGGCCAGGTGGATAAGTATACTCGCCTTCCCATCAGCCGGATTCACAAAATCCATGGCCGTATTCTTTGCTAGATTTGTGGAGCCGATCATTGTTCCCATGTTTCCAGCCGGCATGGTCTGTTGCATCCTGGTAGTAGAAGCAGCGCCATTTGTCCCTGGCTGCATCTGTTGACTGGAGGTATTGCTTGCCATACTCTGGCGCAAATTTGCTACAATCACGGTCCCTGCGGTAGTTACTCCAGCACCGGCCAGTAGTGCAATGACTCTGCGCCGACTGATACGATCATTTCCACGTGTCTGGCGTTTTGCAGGAAGACGAGCGCGCTGATGAGAGGCTGGTCGCAGTTCAGTAGGACCGGCATTCCACCCAGTGGAATCGGCACGACGTAAAGGTAACGGCCCTTGAGGAGACGGTGTCCGCCAATCATACGGTGCGCTTGCCTGGTTTCTCTCAACTGCTGCAGGTCCTGACACTGGTGCAGGTAAAGGTACTGATGGGAGAGGTTCCTGTGAGGTTGGCACAAGCGTCGGAGGTGCTTTCTCGACGGCGGCAAGTTTACTGGTCACGATGGGTGGGAGAAGCTGCCAATTTTCAATCGCTTGCCCTTCCGCTGGCGTCTCCTGGAACTCAGCCTGCCGTCCACGCGAAAACGCTTCGATGGCATGAATAGCATGTTTTGGAGTATTCCCTGGCAAGGCGGCGGATACCTGCGCAAATGCTTCGGCGAGTTCACTTACGTGCTGAAAACGACGTGCGGGATCGCGGTCAAGCGCCTGGTTGACAACGGCGGCGAGAGCCAGAGGAATATCAGGGCAGAGTGTACGTAACGATGGTACTCGTTGCTGTACGTGCTGCCTGGCAATCTCAAGGGGTTCTTTCCCGTAAATGGGGGTTTGCCAGTCAGCATCTCAAAGAGAATCGTTCCCAGAGAATAAATATCTGAACGCGCATCTTCCAACTGCCCCTGTACCACCTCGGGAGCAACATATTCTGCGGACGTCAGGAGTGTGCCAACGATACTCAACAGGTGTCCATACGATCTTTCGTCTGCCCCGATACCACGCATTTGCAGGATCGTTTTGAGGCCAAAACCTGCTACAAGCATCTGGCTCTGGTTGCTCAATACAATATTTGAGGGCTTTAACGTCCCATGAACAAGACCCCCTTCATGAGCGTATGCCAGCCCTGCCACAACCTGCTGCAACACATCGAGAACCTCTACATGGTGCAGCCGTCCGCGATGTTTCAAGAGATCGGCGAGTGAGCCACCGGCCATATAGGGAGTGACCAGATAAGGATCCCCCAGGTACTCTCCATACTCATAAACAGGCAAGATACGCGGATGCCGAAGAGCAATGAGTCTGGCCGCCTCTTTCCGAAAACGTTGGTGAAAACGCTGATGGCTCTCGGGCGGGAACTGTTCTGGGACAATAAAGGTTGTCAGCGCAACAGGATTCTTATGTGCGGGATGTCGGGCAAGAAAGACTGCATTGACGCGTCCACGCCCGAGCGACCGTTCTACCCGGTACATGCCTATGTTCTGTCCAACCAACTGATCAACCGATGCTCGTTGCATACAGACCTCTCTATCTCATCTACTACTCACTGTGTATGAGATGCACGTGTCAGGAATGAAACGCGACCCGGCACATACAATGTGTATATGTATCACGATATCCTGACGGTGTTTTAACAAACATCTCCATTCGTGTTACCGAGTATAATAGTACTATAGATGGTCGTAGGAGCTGCCAGATATGGTTATAACGTAGTAAGAAGGTACTGAGTGTTGTAAAGACTCACAGTGAGATTTCCTCACTTCACACCGTAGCTATCTACGGTATAAACTCTTTCCACCTTTGTGTTTCCACAAAAAAATAACAATATAGCGATAAAGGTAAAAAGATGTATAAAAAGAAGTAAATTATTTAATATGTATATGACTATTTGATCATCATTTTGATATCGTAGTATACTGATAGTAGGTATTGATGCTAAAGATGTGCAAGTTAAGAGGAGTGAGTGTAACGTACCATTTTCTGTTGCAAGTGCTCGTACCCCCTGGCTCAGAGAAGCGCCTTTCACTCCATTTGCATAGCTATGGCAGAGTGCTGAAGAAAAAAGTTTCTCTATTACCAAAGAAGAAAGGATACTCAAGATGAACCTTGATATTGTACGTGTCTGGAAAAACGAAATAGATCGCTCGGAGCTCAGCAGAGAACAACTCGCTCTACTGCCAGAGAATCCCGTTGGTGAGTTTGAACTCACCAACGCTGATCTGGAAATGGTCCAGGGGGGACAGACACCTGTGACCTGTGTTGCTGCGGGCTGTTATGCTGGAAACAATTCCTGGTACTCCGGAAACAGTGGCAACTATAACTATGGAGGGGGCACAGTGGTCAACGTTGTTATGGTGACCGCTCCAGTACTGGCTAACAGCAACTGCCCTTACACGAACTATTAAACACTCCAGGAGTGGTGTTAAAGAGAACATTTCCTTGTTTCCCATTCTACCTCAAATGTAAACGGCTACAGGTGGAATGTCAAGGGAGGCTATCCCCTGGCATTCCATCCTGTAGCTGCTTCTTATTGGCGCTTAACTTGAACTCTGAATAGGACTCATCTCACCAGACGAGGCGGGGTAGCAAAGACTTCCTCTGCCTCGGAGTTTGCTTTATCACAAGATAGTTTCAGCTCTGATGATGGAGTACGATCCGGTGTAAGTCATTCGCTGATCAATCTCTCAAAAGTGCTTCCCGAGCAGTGCAAGGGGAGTGCATCCTCTCAATGCCAGGATGATGAGAAGGTTCCCTCCTTGTACGAGCAGAGATGCAACGAATGCCGACAAGCTCATACCCAGATTCACCACGCCTACGCTCTGGTTGTCTACCATTGAATCATCAAAGGCGAGTAATCGTTCGATCCGACGATGAAGTGCACCTCCCACTTCAATAAGAGGCTGGGCGAGACTCCATTTTGAAAGCCATGATCCCTCAACTGCATGCAACCACACTTTTGTCAGTGCGCTGGCGAGAGCAAGAGGTCGCTGCGTGACTCCGACAGCCACTTCATCGCACACCAGTTCTTTTTCCTGCTGAAGCTGCTGGTAGACAGCTCTACTGGCCGGCATGTAGAAAAAAGCGTCACGAAGGAGCGTTGCTAGAAAGATGACCAGGTAATCCCGCCGCGCCACATGCTCAAGTTCGTGAGCCAACGCTGCTTCCAGTTCGCGCTGGTCAAGGTGCTTGAGCATCCAGGTTGAAAGCAGCACTGTCGGTCGAAAGATGCCAGAAGTCAGTGCAAGGGGGCGATCATACATGCAAATAAGCACATGAGGCGTTGTTGTCCGTAATCGTTGTGCCAGGATATGAACGGCTCTCTGAAGTGCCAGGCTGGCTGGTATTCCTCTTTGAGAAACGACGCGTCTCATAAGGAACAACCGAACAACTCCCAGGCAGAGCGCACCAAGAGCAATTCCTGTCATCACGAAAGGAAGAACAACCCCAAATATGACATCCCAGGGAGCGATACCAACGAGGAAAAAGCGTCTGCTAAAATGATGCAATCCTCCAACTCCTAGCCCAAGAGTGACTACTGGCATGGTCAGGACAAAGAACTGCACCATCCGCCGCTGTGACCAGTTACGAATATGACGGAGGATTCTGAGCAAAACAGAACCGCCAGAGAGCACGAGCAGAATACTTGAAGAGACGAGTACCGTGTGCACTACCTGTCTTCCTCCTCCTTCTGTCTCTGATTGATTTCTTCGAGCAAGCGACGTGCGTGTGCAGCAGCCTGGCGATCTGGCAATGCATTGATGGCTTGGAGGGTGGCGCCAGAGAAATCAACAAAGAGATCTTCAAGAATACGACCGACGAACTGCGAGACGAACTCTTGTTGAGTGCAACTTGGATAATAGATGTATGCCATATCTTTTTTCTCCACGCGAAGCAACTTCTTCTTTGCGAGCCGTGTCATCGTATTCATGATACTCGTATAGGCGAGCCGCCGCCGCTCGTAGAGGACTTCGAAGATATCACGAACGGTCGTCCCCTGATTCGGTGGGCGTGCCCAGATCAGCTCCATGATTTCGGCTTCCAGATCACCGAGAACCTTGCGAATGCCCGGACGGTCAGGCCGAAAGGTGCTAATATCCGGTTCAACGTCCATCTTTCAACTCCTCATTTTGCTCGGGACACTCTCTGTTCAGCAGGCTATCGCCATAAATCGGGCTCCCCATCTCTCTTGAGAAGCTTTGTTCGCTCATCCTGCTCCACAACCAGTCAAACATAGGTCTAGTGTATCATATATGGCCCCTCTGGCAAAGGTATTACTAGTGGTCATACTATTATAAGGCGTACTCCCTTGAGTCTTGCCCAGGAGATGCGGAAGATCCAATGAGACACCGCCGTTAATACAGCATGTCACATCGTCTCGAAGGTCACCGAACGAGCCATACGACGGCTGCGACGAGCACAAGGGTAGCCAGGGCCGCGGTGATCAGCCCACCCAGTCTCGTCTTGCGCGGCTCGGTGCGCAGACGCAGAAGACCTTGTCGCCCCAGGGTGTAGGCCGCCAGCGCCGCCACGAAGAAGGCACCGTTTGCTGGCCCGTGACCCAGGACCGCCACCAGCACTCCCAACCCCAGGCTCAAGGCGAGCAGCGACTCCAGCAGTTGTGTGGGGATACGGCGTGCTCCCACGCGTTGATCGGAGGACCACACTCCAAAGCTTGACGCCGTCGGCGGCCCTCCACAGCAGCCGGCGAAGAAGCATCCCACACGACCCACTGCCATGGCGACCAACAGACCTGGAGCCGTCACGTCGAGAAAGACTCCG
>DAOTTD010000349.1:0-36898 GCA_034438015.1 Ktedonobacteraceae bacterium
GTCAGTTTCCACTGCTCGTGCCGCGGCCCGAATGAAAACTTCTTCTGCTTGCCTGCGTTCTTTTTCCATCATGCTCTCTCCTCTTTCGACTTCTTGCTTCGATTCTACCACTGATCGCAGGCGCTTCCAAGCTCAGCGAGGACCGCCAATGACGCCTGTTGAGAGGCGGCCCAGATCATTCGGTCATGCTTTGGGAAGGATGATAGGCCTCTGGAGCCGCTTGAGAGGCCCATTTCGCAAGGGATACTAGTACTAGAGACCGATGCGATAGGCGGGGTGACATCCAGGTGCTACCTGTACTACTCCCATAGGAGAATAGCCGCCCGCACGAGATCGGAGACACAAGCTCTACATGCCAGCACAGTTACCCATGCTCTTGCCGATCTGTGCAAGATACCAGTCTAAGCGATGCGGAGTTCTCCGTCATGCGAAACAGTTTCTCTGGCCCGGAAGCCGCGAGTGCCTTAGCTTGTGGGCTAGTACTAGAACAAGTATACTATATCAAGCAAGTATTGTCAAGTCCATCGGCTTGACAGGCGCGTTTAGCAAGAAAGGAGAGCGGAGAGGTGTCGAAGCCTCGACGAGGTACGCTGGCACGACTGCCACATACCTCTCCCACACCAGGATGCGTGCAAGAGGCGCTTCCTCCCCTGCTTGGAAAGGCTGATTCTTACCCACATCTTTTGGGGAAGACTTGAGAAGCCAATCACCATGGATGTGTTTGTGAAACAGTCAACAGTGGCACCTGGCCTCTCTCGCCGTTTCACAAAACCCAATTGTAAGATATGGATAAAAGACAGGCTTGGAAAGGCAGGGGTTTCCGCGCCACGTCTCTATGACCGATGGACGAACAGAAATGGCTGGCGGAGCAGTTTGAGGCTAACCGGACTCACCTGCGAGCGGTGGCTTACCGGATGCTCGGTTCACTGAGCGAGGCGGACGACGCCGTCCAGGAGTCCTGGCTCCATCTCAGCCGCTCCGACACGAGCGGCGTCGAGAACCTGGGCGGATGGCTGACCACGGCGGTTGCACGGGTCTGCCTCAACATGCTGCACGCGCGTGAAGCGCGGCGCGAGGAGTCCCTGGAAGCGTCCGTGCCCGCGCCAATCATGAGAGAGCCTGGCGGGATTGACCCCGAGGAAGAAGCGGAGCTGGCCGATTCAGTGGGTCTCGCGCTGCTGGTGGTCCTCGACACACTTTCTCCCGCCGAGCGTCTCGCGTTTGTCCTGCATGACATCTTCGCCGTGCCCTTCGACGAGATCACGAGAGCCGTGGAGCGCTCCCCGACCGCAGCAAGGCAACTCGCCAGCCGCGCACGTCGCCGGGTGCGAGGAGCACCGAGAGTTGCCGACGCCGATCTCGCCGCAAGCCGAGAAGTCGTGGATGCCTTCCTCGCCGCCTCGCGCGAGGGTGACTTCGACGCGTTGCTGGCGGTCCTCGACCCGGACGTCGTGGTCCGAGCCGACCGCGCAGCCGTGTCTCGAGGCGCGGCAGGGGAGATCCGTGGTGCGCTGGCCATAGCCAGACAGCTCGCAGGACGTACTCAGTTCGCACGAGCGGTGCTCGTGGACGGAGCGGTGGGAGTCGTTGTGGCCCCGCTTGGGCGGCTAGTGCTCCTCCTCCGCCTCACGATCAGGCACGGCAAGATCGTCGCAATCGATGCGGTCGCCGATCCTGCACACCTCCACCAGTTGCGCCTTATGGCCCTCGACGACTGACGAGCCGCCGTTGGCTGTCGCACGTACCCGTTCGGCTGTCAAGCCCTCAATTCAAAAATGTACAGCACGCACCAATGTATCTGAGAAAAATTGGTCAAATCACTCGCTTCTGAAGAGCGTTGAAGAGATGAGAGAAGATGCCTCGCCAGTTTCTGCGAGAGATCAATCGGCTGAAAGCGCCTGATCCGCCCGATACGGACAAGTTCTCTGGGAGAAATCCGCCCTGAATGAGAAAATAAACGACATTCCTCTTTTTGATCTCTCGATCCTTCTCTGGCATTTCTTGACCGGCACTCTAGCCACCAATCCGCCAGGCAAGGTTCCGATGTTGATCTGTTCGTTGCCTGGCAGAGCAGTGGGTAGACAAAGGGTCGCAATAGAGACCTGATTCACCCGAGCGAATTCGCCAATTTTGAGCACGGTACGTTCTCTCATTTCTTGCCTCTTCAGAAAAGTCCTCACACACAGCAAAAACCTTTAGAGAGAGCTTACACTCTCATGTAAGATGAGAGTCAAGGGAAATGCAAATGGTCAAAATGATTTAACCATTTGCAGGAAAACGTGTAGACAAAAAGGTACAAGAAAAGATGCTTTTTATGTAGACGATCACTACCTTGATGAGTACTATATGGCCCGGTTGCTGGAATAGAGAGCCATAGAGAAGGCAGGATAGAAGTACATTCTAGCACTTTCATTGCCTCAACACAGCAAGTACGTTATAATGTGTTGAACGTGTGCAAATAAACCCATTTCCATTGAGAGGGCAAATTATTTATCTATGGACAAAGCTATCCAGGTCGCGCCACCGGAGCAGCTACACGTCGAGGGCGACGCAGAAGGGACCGCCGACAATTTGCAGGAGCAGCAAGTCCTGGAATTGCCTTTGCTTTCTGTCCGTAATACCGTATTGATCCCCAATATGGTCGCGCCGCTGCTGGTGGGGCGCAGTCAGTCGGTCAAAGCAGTCGAAGAGGCGATGAACACAGACCACACGCTCTTCGTGGTCACGCAGTTGAACGAGGATCAGGAAGACCCCGCTTCCGACGAACTTTACACGGTAGGGGTTGAGGGCTATATCGATCGCGTCCTGAAGCTGCCCGATGGCACCATGAGCGTGCTCGTGCGCGGCCAGAGACGCATGCGCTGCCTTGAGTTTACGCAGCAGGCGCCCTTTATGCGCGTGAGGGCAGAGGTTGTGGAGGAGGTGTCCGACGCATCGCTTGCCACCGAGGCACTGAGGCGCGCGGTCCTCGCGCTCTTCGAGAAATGCGTCAAGCTGAACGCCTCCGTCTCGGAGGAGACCTATATAACGGCGATGAATATCGACCAGCCCGGTCAGTTGGCCGACTTCGTTGTTGCCTCCCTTGATCTGGCTATTCCATTCCGCCAGAACGTCCTGGAAGCCTTTCATATCGAGCAGCGCCTGCAAAAGGTCAGCATCCTGCTCTCTCAAGAACTCGACATTCTGGAGCTGGAGAACCACATCCACGACAAAGTACAGAAAGAGGTCGACAAGAGCCAGCGTGAATACTTCCTGCGCGAACAGCTCAAGGCGATTCAAAGCGAACTGAGCGAGGGAGATCCCTCGATACGCGAAGGACTGGAGCTGCGCGAAAAGATTCTGCTCAGTAGCATGCCAGATGAAGTCAAGGCACGCGCCAATAAAGAGCTGGACCGCCTGAACGCCATCCCCTCGATCGCGCCCGATGGCGCGGTGATCCGCAACTACCTGGATTGGCTGATCGCCCTACCCTGGAATAGAGCGAGTGTTGACCGGCTGGATATCAAGGCGGCGGCGGCCATTCTAGAAGAGAATCACTTCGGATTGGAGAAGGTCAAAGAGCGTATTCTGGAATATATCGCTGTGCGCAAACTTTCTAATACTATGCGCAGTCCCATCCTGTGCTTTGTGGGACCGCCCGGCGTCGGTAAGACCTCGCTCGGACGTTCGATCGCGCAAGCGCTCAACCGTAAGTTCGTGCGCCTCTCGCTCGGCGGCGTGCACGATGAGGCGGAGATTCGCGGACATCGGCGCACCTATGTAGGAGCGCTGCCGGGCCGCATTCTGCAGACAATGAAGACGGCGGGCACCACTAACCCGCTCTTCGTGCTGGACGAGATCGACAAAATTGGCTCCGACTTTCGCGGCGATCCCTCCTCCGCCCTGCTGGAAGTGCTGGACCCGGAGCAGAACAGTGCCTTCTCCGATCACTATCTGGAGGTACCCTACGATCTCTCGCAGGTCATCTTTCTCACGACCGCCAACGTGCTGCACCCGATTCCCGCCGCCCTGCGCGATCGTCTGGAGATCATCGAGCTGCCCGGCTACACAGAGGATGAGAAGCTGCACATCGCGCACCAGTTCCTCATTCCCAAACAAATGAGCGAGCATGGCCTGCGCGCCTCAAAGGTCGAGATCGACGACGATACCGTGCGGCGTATCATCCGCGAATATACCTACGAAGCGGGTGTGCGCAACCTGGAGCGTGAGATCGCATCGGTTATGCGTAAAGTCGCCCGCAAGGTCGCCGAGGGAAGGCGCAACAAGACCAGGATTATAGTGGAGAAGCTTCCTGACTACCTTGGTCCGCAGCGCAACTACTACAGCGTGGCGGAAGAGAACGACGAGGTGGGCGTAGCAACCGGAGTGGCATGGACTAGCGCGGGCGGCGACCTGATCATGGTCGAGGCGACGCTGATGGAGGGGAGCGGACACCTGACGCTGACCGGGCAGCTCGGCGATGTCATGAAGGAGTCGGCACAAGCGGCGTTTTCATACGCACGCGCGCGCGCGCAACAATTTGGGCTGGAGAATCGTTTCTACGAGAAGTACGATGTTCACCTGCACCTGCCCGCCGGATCGATCCCTAAAGATGGCCCGTCGGCGGGGATCACGATGGCGACGGCACTGATCTCGGCGCTAACGCAGCGACCAACACACAGCGATGTCGCGATGACGGGAGAGATCACGCTGCGTGGTCGCGTGCTGCCGGTCGGAGGCATCAAGGAGAAGGTTCTGGCCGCCCATCGAGCGGGCATCAAGACGTTTATTCTACCGAAGCGTAATATGCAAGATCTGAATGACGTCCCACAGGAGATCGTTCGCACGCTGCGTTTCGTTACGGTAGAGCGGATGGACGATGTAATCAGTGTAGCCCTACATGCCAGCGTCTCTGCTCCTGCGCAGGAGTCCGATGCCAGAACGGGAGAGCGACGCAGGCTAAAAAAGACGTAAAGGATATGCAAATTTTTGGCTTTTTCACTACGCGCCGTGCAGCAGGGCACGTAGCAGGGCGTGGAAGCGATCGTCGTGAGAATGCCCGGCAACGGGTCGCCCAGGGATGTGAAAGGAAACGTTATGTTGTTCTGTGGTAATTGCGGCTTTCGCCTGGCCCCCGGTGATAGGCAATGTCCTCGCTGTGGTACCGTCATTGATCCCGACCTGCTGGCGGCGGAAGAAGACGCGCAACCGGATGCTCCGACGGCAGCCTCTCCCTCGCTCCTGGCTCGTATGCAGCCGCCACCACAGGCGACGCGCCCGCCAGGTTCTCCAGGAGGCGATCCCCAGAAGCTCGTCCTGCGTCCAGGACAGGATATGGGAAGCTACGATATGCAGGACGCCGGCGACGCGACCCGGCGCGTGGATGCAACCGGCTACGACTATGGAACAGCTACGCAGAGAGCGCCCTCGAATCCCGATATGCGCACGTCGTATCCGGGCTACCCTCAGACCGGCAACAACTATCCGCCCCAGCACGCGCCATATCCAGGCTATCCGCAAGGGGGAATGAATGACTATATACAATCTCCACCCACACAATTTGCCCCACCAGAAAATACGGGCTATCAGCCCCATTCGGGGCGATACCAGCAACAGGCGAACGCGAAGGGACGCACTGCGGCGCTGGTCATCATCTTGCTCGGCCTGCTACTGATCCTTGTAGCTATGGCCCTGTTCATCCTGCAGCGCAACGGCGTTATCGGCGCAAGCGGTAGCGGTGGAAACACAGCTACCGTCACCACCACGTCCGCGACGCCAGAGCAGCAGGCCCAGGCATTTATCCAGCAGTACTACGATAACGTCAACAAAAAAGACTACCCAGCCGCTTACAACATGTGGAAGGATGATCCACAAAAACCGACCCTGGCGAACTTCGAGAACGGCTACAGCAACACGATACATGATAGCGTCGCCTTCGCTAACGTCGCGGCCCAGAGCGACGGCAGCGTCAAGGTCCCCGTTACTGTCGCAGCAACGGAGAAGACGGCGACAGGGGGTACTACGATCAGTACTTATAAGGGATTCTATATCGTCGGACAGCAGAATAACGGCTGGAAGATCCTCCAGGGAACCCTGAATAAGGTTTAAGAGCATCCTCATGATATACAACTCAGCACGAAACGTGTTACAATACTGAGCATGAATGAACTAATCAACCAGATCGAACGCCTCCAGGGACGCGTCGAGAAGACTATGGTGCGTCTTTGACCTGGCGAACAAAGCGACAGAGATAAGCAAACTCGAAGAAGAAAGCATGGCCCCGGACTTCTGGGCCGATAACCGCAGAGCACAGGCGCAGATGCAGCAAATGAACGCCCTGCGCGAAGAGGTCTCGACCTGGGAAGGGATCGCCTCGCAACTCAATGACCTGCACGGATTAGCCCAATTGCTGGAAGAGGAGCCAGATGAAGAGATGCAGGCGGAGGTTGCGCAATCACTTTCCTCCATCGAGGAGCAGGTCGAGAAGTTCCAGTTTGCCTTGATGCTGAGCGGAGAGCACGACGAGAAGAACGCAATACTGAGCGTTCACGCTGGCAGCGGCGGCGTCGATGCGCAGGACTGGGCCGAGATGCTTCTGCGCATGTACCTGCGCTGGGCCGAGCGCCATCGCTTCCGCACCGAGGTCTACGACTACAGCGAAGGCGATGAGGCGGGAACCAAGAGCGCGACCGTCGAGATCACAGGCCGCTACGCCTACGGCTACCTGCGTTCGGAGATCGGGACGCACCGGCTGATCCGCCTCTCGCCGTTCGACGCAGCCCATCGCCGCCACACCTCGTTCGCCAAGGTCGAGGTGCTGCCCGACATCGACGACACGATCGAGATCTCGATCCGCCCCGAAGATATCGAGATGGACACCTACCGTTCGACGGGCGCGGGCGGCCAGCACGTCAACAAGACGGACTCGGCGGTGCGCATACGCCACCTCCCCACGGGCATCGTCGTCACCTGTCAGAACGAGCGTTCACAGATCCAGAATCGCGAGGTAGCGATGAAGCTGCTCAGGGCCCGCCTCTACGAGCTGGAACAGAAAAAGCGCGAGGAGGAGACCGCGCGCCTCAAAGGCGAGAACGTACAGGCCGACTTCGGCACGCAGATCCGCACCGTCACCGTCCATCCTTACAATATCGTCAAGGACCATCGCACAGGCTATGAGACCAGCGATACCGAAGACTATCTGGCGGGCAATGTAGATCCTTTCATCTACGCGTACCTGCAAGGTCAAGCAGGCGGTGTTGCAGCGGGCGAGTACTGACCTGGCATTGTTTACCGATCTCAAAAAGAAGCTCCGATCTCTTGATTGCTGAGATCGGAGCTTCTTTTTGAGATCTTGCGCTGTTCTTGCAGCGAGCGAATCAGGTGTGCTGACCGTCATAGCGCTCTGGATAGCGGAGCTTGCGTAGGGCCTTGACCTCGATCTGGCGAATGCGCTCGCGCGTCAGGTGGAAGATCACGCTAACCTCTTCCAGAGAGAGGGAATGGCCGTCCTTCAAGCCATAGCGCATCTCGATAATCGTCCTTTCGCGTGGATTGAGCACAGTCATGGCCTGATCGATATTGTCGCGCTGGAGCTGGTACGCGTTCTGGTCCACGGGGAGGGCGCTCACGGTATCCTCCAACATATCAGTCAGGTGATACTCCTCATCGTCGGCCATCGGAGCATCCAATGAGATTGGCTGCTCCGACGCATTCAGCAGCTCCACGACGCGCTCCCGTGGCAGACCGATCTCAGCGGCGAGTTGTTCCGGCAGAGGCTCCAGGCCCTGTTCCTGGTACATACGGCGCGCCACGCGCTTGATTTTATAAATAAGTTCCACCACATGCACAGGGATGTGGATGCTTCGTGAATGCTCCGCGATGGCACGGCTGATCGCCTGACGAATCCACCAGGTCGCATAGGTACTGAAACGAAAGCCACGCTTGTAGTCGAACTTCTGGGTGGCACGCATCAGGCCGATATTCCCCTCCTGAATCAGGTCCAGCAGAGGCAGGCCCTGGTTGGAGTAGCGCTTAGCGATGCTTACAACCAGGCGCAGATTGGCCTCAATGAGCTTCTGGCGGGCGCGCTGGTCGCCGCGCGCCACACGTTCAGCCAACGGCAATTCCTGTTCAGCGGTCAGGAGAGGATACATACCAATCTCCTTCAGGTACTGCTTCACAGAATCGTCTACAGCGCTACGTTGATCCTCCTCCTCTTCGCCAAACTCATCATCAGCTTCATAGCAAAATCCTCGCTCATTCCCGCCATCATTTCGATCATAGACATAATCCTTTGAATGAAGTTTCTTTCCCAGCACTCCGGACAGTTCATTGTCCACACTATGGGATGCCCTGGTTCCTCTTGCTCCCACGACGGGTACTCCTTTTTTCGCCAGTATGCTACCCCTCTACGGATAGCGCTCTATTTGACAGATAACAATGCATATACCTCCGCACATCCCCTGATGAGTTGTGCGACCTGAAAATGAAACCACTCTACTTCCATGCAAGAAGCATGCCAGAATTCGGCTAAAATGCAGAGGACAATGGCGCAGTGCGGTGATCAGGCAGAGCAAACGAACAGTGGTTGCGCTCTTTCTTACAGCAATACGGCAGTAGGAAGACAAAAAATGCGTGCCTATGAGCAAAAAAAAACCTGACGGCAGATTCGAAAAACTGGTTGAAAGATGAAGATATTTCCATGTCTGTGGAATTTTACACAGCATAAATTCATGTATTTGCATGTTTACACGCTTCAACGCTTGACGGGAGTTGTAACTCCTGTTATTCTGAATGTAGGAAACAAGAAGCATTCGCTATGGTTCAGGTGGCCTGTGGGTACCACAAGTACTATGGTGTACATCTGGATTGGAGCGTAGTGTCGCGGCACTAGAGCGTAACGCGGTCCTGTTTTCCAGCCTTTTCCAGGGCAGCGGTCAGGAAGAGGGATAGGCATAGCACTTTGATATGTATATGAATATTTCTTCACCTACCTGCTGACAGAGAAAAGGAGTTGTGGTATGATAGTGAAGGCATGGATCATACCCTGCTGTGGGGATGCGGATGCAGCGGCGGAGGCTCCCCCTCGGCTTACTTTCTCGCTAAGCCTCGCTTGATTGACCAGGTCGGGCAAGCGATAATAACCTCCAGAGAGAAGGAAGGAGGCGATTTCGTGGAAAACGCTTTTCCCCGGTGTCGCAAATGTAGTGAAGGTGATCTGGTTCCGCTTTCGGATTTCGGTAGCCAGGGAGCTTCCATTGAGTACAAGGCATGGGTGTGTACCAACCCCTCTTGCCTGTATAACATCAAGATCCGTAACGGCGACATCATTATCAACGAACCGATTAGTGACGGCTCACTCCATTCGTATCGCAGCGGTCGCCAATAAGGGTGGGGTGTAGTGTGAGACAACACGTCGCGGGCCATCAAAATAGCTCACAGGCGTGCAGACACAGGGCAAAAGGCAGGAGACTTTCCTTTTGCCTTTCTTAACGTAGAGGGGCAATCATTACTTTTCTGTAAGTAATGATTGCGTACCCTCTTCTTCTCGTTTTTGAGGACGATCGCAGCGGAAGTTGAGGGATATTGAAGGAGTCAGTGCTGACGTGCTCAATCGATTCTTTGGGCAGAAACCGCAAGAACAGAAAAATCAAGGCCAGGAGCAGGCGCAAGAGGCACCTGCAACTGGGCAGCGTTTGAACTTTTTAGGCCGCACCCGGCAGCTCTTCAGTCGGATCGGCAACACCGTTCAGCAGAACGATACCATCACCGATTCGCTGTGGGAGGAGCTGGAAGAGTCGCTGCTGGAGGCCGATGTCGGGCCACGTACGACCGTCTGGCTGATCGAACGGCTGCGCCAGCGCGCCGAAGAAGAGCATATGCGCACGGGCGCCCAGGTGCAGCGCGCGCTGCGCGAGGAGCTGACTATTCTGCTTGGCAAACCAGCAAGCCTGCGCTTTTCAAAACAATCTCCTCTTACCGTTATCCTCGTGATTGGCGTCAATGGTTCGGGCAAGACCACAACTATTGCCAAGCTCGCGTATCGCCTCACCAAAGAAGGACACAAGGTGCTTCTGGCGGCGGCTGATACCTTTCGTGCTGCCGCTATCGATCAGTTGAAGGTATGGGGCGAGCGTGCCAACGTGCCCGTCATCAGCCAGAACCAGGGTTCCGATCCCGGCGCGGTGGTCTACGACTCTATTCAGGCGGCTATGACGCGCGGCAGCGATGTTCTGATCGTAGATACTGCCGGTCGTTTGCATACGAAGTACAACCTTATGGAAGAGCTGAAGAAGATCAACAAGGTCATTCAGAAGTTCGTGCCCGACGGTCCCCACGAGTTATTGATCGTGATCGATGCAACGACGGGGCAGAACGCTCTCCTGCAGGCGCGCCAGTTCGCGGCTGATATCGGGCTGACGGGTGTTGTCATCGCCAAACTCGATGGCACGTCGAAGGGGGGCTTTGCGTTTGCTGTTGCCGATGACCTGGGAGTGCCGATCAAGTTTATCGGCACAGGAGAAAAAGTCGAGGACCTCTCACCCTTCGAGCCCCAAAGTTTTGTAGCGGCGCTGTTCGCTCAGGAGTAACTGGAGGTACGTTATGGTCAAAGAAGCGGCTGTTCCCTCTACCGTTCAGGCGGCCTCCACAACCGATGCGCAGTCCCGGCTCCCTACAAACGGCAATCTGGCGGTGAAATGTCCCAAATGTCGGGAGCTTCTGTACGGACGCGACTGGGAGAAGAATCTGAAGGTCTGTTCTCGTTGCGGCTATCACTTCAAGCTGACCGCGTACGAGCGCATCAAGCTGCTGGTCGATCCCGGTAGTTTCGTCGAGGCGGACGCGGAGATTGTCTCGGTCGATCCGCTTAACTTCAAGATGCGTGCACAATCCTACGCAGGAAAACTGGATGAGGAACGCGAGAAGTCAGGACTCAACGAGGCAGTTGTGAGCGGACACGCGACAATCGAGCGCAAGCCTCTCGCGCTCGCGGTCATGGATTTTCGCTTCATGGGCGGCAGCATGGGTTCGGTCGTCGGCGAGAAGATTACGCGCGCGATCGAGTTGGGCAGCGCGCGGCGCATTCCTGTGCTCATCGTCTCGACCTCCGGGGGGGCGCGTATGCAAGAGGGTCTCTACTCGCTGATGCAGATGGCGAAGACCTCGGCGGCGCTGGCGCGACTGGGTGCGACAAAGGTTCCCTTCTACAGCCTGCTTACCGATCCTACGACCGGTGGCGTCACAGCGAGCTTCGCGATGTTAGGCGATGTCACTCTGGCCGAGCCGGGCGCGCTGATCGCGTTCGCCGGTCCCCGCGTCATCGAGCAATTCATGCATGTCAAGATGCCCGAGGGTACCGTCAATTCCGAGTTCGCCTTGCAGCACGGCATGATCGATGCTGTTGTGCACCGGCGAGACCTCCGACAGACGTTGGCGAGGCTCCTCATACTATATGGGCAGGCGACGCAATGACACGATGTCGTTGAGCATAACAAGGCAGTTTTCAGTAAACACGCACGCATGCATACATAAAGGAAGGGGCTGCATGGCCTACGATCTAGAGTTTGAAAAGCCACTGGCTGAACTAGAGAAGAAGATCCATAATCTACAACGCAAGGCTGAGCGCCTGAAACCGGATGAGCAGTATCAGCTCCAGGAGGCTGAGCGCGAACTCCAGCGTCAGACTGCCGAAATCTATAAGAACCTGAGCGCCTGGCAAACGGTCCAGGTTGCGCGCCACAAAGACCGTCCCTATGCAGCGGACTATATCCAGCTCATGTGCGAGGATTTCTTCGAGCTACACGGCGATCGCGCCTTCGGTGACGATCACGCGATCATGGCAGGCCCGGCGGGGCTGGGCGGCAAGACGGTGATGATGGTCTGTCATCAGAAGGGCCGCGATACAAAGGAGAAGCAGTTTCGCAACCTGGGCATGCCCCATCCCGAGGGCTATCGCAAGGCGGCGCGCCTGATGGAGCAGGCGGAAAAGTTCGGTTTCCCAGTTATCTCTTTAATCGACACTCCGGCAGCATTTCCCGGCCTGGGAGACGAAGAGCGCGGCCAGGGTCAGGCCATTGCGGCAAACCTTTATTTGATGTCGCGTCTGCGCGTCCCCATTATCGCGGTGGTGATCGGAGAGGGGGGCAGCGGCGGCGCGCTGGCCATCAGTATCGCCGACCGCATTCTGATGCTGGAGTACAGCATCTACAGCGTCGCGCCACCGGAATCTGCGGCGTCGATTCTCTGGCGCGACAACGCATTCGCGCCCCAGGCCGCTGAGGGCATGCGCATCAGTGCTCGCGAACTCAAGGCGCTCAATCTCATCGACGATCTGCTGCCAGAACCGTTAGGGGGTGCGCATCGCAGTCCCGGCCAGATGGCGGAGACGCTGAAGGAGGCGCTACTGCGTGAACTGGCCGCCATCGAGCAGGTTCCCCTGGAAGAGCTGCTCGAGAGGCGCTATCAGAAGTTCAGAGCGATCGGGAAAACCGGGACGGCGCAGACGGAGATGCCCCAGGTTTCGTCGCTCTAACCTCTTGACTTTTCGCGCCTGATGCGCTATCATGCGGTCTACGTAAGCAAAGTGATCCAGCCGGTGTGGCGGAACGGTATACGCGCTTGTCTCAAAAACAAGTCCCGCAAGGGTTGAGGGTTCGAATCTCTCCACCGGCACCTCTGAGGATGGGTGAGGCGTCTCGAGCGAGGATAGAAGCGGCCTGGGGCGTTTTTATTTCACCTACGGCGACCGACCTTACGGCAGTTTTTACGGCAGTTCACACCTTTGGGTTTCTACGGCGTTTCTTGCCCGTCCCCTGGCTCTTCCTTCTCTAAGGAACTTACTCCAATCGCATCATTCAGCCTGTTCATCGCGTCCTCGTGCATGCTCGGCATCACGTGCGAGTAGATGTCCAGCGTCATGCTGATCTGGCTGTGCCCGAGGATTTCCTGCACCACCTTCGGATGCACGCCGAGGCTGAGCAGAAGCGTCGCCGCGCTGTGGCGCAAGTCGTGAAAGCGGATATCCGGCAAATCCGCCCTCTTCAAAAAGACCTTCAGCTGGTCGAGCACGTCCCTCGTCGGGTTCAGGTGCGTTCCCAGGGGTGTGCAGAAGACGTAGTCGTGGTCCTGCCAGTTGGTTCCGGCCTTCTTCTTTTCTTCCTCCTGACGCCCATAATGCTCCTTGAGAGACGTGAGCGCAAAGGACGCGATGATAATTGCGCGTCGGCTCTTCTGCGTTTTCGGCTCCGCTTCTTCGTAGCCTTTACCGGGCATCTTGCTTGGAATCCGAGAAAGCACCCGGCGAACCTGCAACTTCCCCCTCTCAAAATCGATATCCTGCCATTTCAGCCCCATGATCTCTCCGCGTCTCATGCCGGTAGCGAGTGCGAGTTTAAAGAGAGCCTCCAGGCGATGCCCCTCTACTGTTGAAAGCAATTTCTGGATCTGCTCCAATGTTAGCGGCGTTACCTCGAACCGTTCCCTGCGCGGGGGATCGACCACTTTACATACATTCCTGACCACCAGGTTCCATTTCACCGCCCTCTCCAGGGCTTTATGCAAGAGATTATGAAAACTGATCACCGTCAGCGCAGAGAACCCTTCTTCCAACTTCCTGGTGTAGAAAGTCTGAACATGCTGAGCGGATAACTGTTGCAGTTTGTGACGGCCAAGGACTGGGAGAATATGCAGGCGTACAATCTCTTCATACCTTTCATACGTGCGGGGACGAACGCTTCGTCTCTGCGTATTCTCCAGCCAATCCGTCAAAAACTGTGTGACCGTCTGCTGCGGAGCTGTAATCAGCGCGCCTCGCTGCTGATCATAGAGGGCCTTCCTTAGCTTCTCCTGCGCTTCTTTATACGTTTTCGCGTAGAGGGTTTTGCGCTTCCCTCCCTCGACAGTAAAAGTCGCTGCGTAGGTACCATTTGGACGTTCGTAGATCGTCCCGTCTCCATTACCGCGGCGACCAGGTTTGCTGTGTTTTCCCATAAACGTGTACTCCTTCATTGCTGAGTTTCGCACTTTTCTTCAAGACAACGTAAACAGCCTTTTGCAGAGGAGCGGCTTCATTGACGCTCCCGCTCTTCAAGCCAACGCTGCAGTTCCGCCGGGGAGATCCGCGTCGCCCGCCCAAATTTCTGGACGGGCAGCCCCTCCTTCCAGATCAGTTCGTAGACCTTCGTTCTGCCCAGATTGAGGGCTTTGGCGACCTGCGGAATGGTCCAGAGTAACGAGAGTGAAACCGATCCGTCGTGCTGTTCCAGAGTATTGCTCCTTTCCTGAGTGCTTCATCGTGTTGTTCTTCACTCCATTGCGTGGGAAGAACTGGTGACCGCTTCACGAACGTCTCTGAACACAAGTGTACCCAATCGGCGACCGGAATCAGCAGTTCACCAGCAGGCCGCCAGCAGAAAACGACCGGGAAGGAATTCGGAACACCCTCGCGTTAGAGCATCGATTGCTTCCCAACGCCAGAGCACTCATTCTTTTTCCTTACAGTACAAGATGCAGTAGAAAATAATAGATGTATCATGACGCCGATTTCTGGTCGCGTACCGGCTTTTCTGGTTGCGTACCGGCTTTTCTGGCCTGCCATCAGGTATAGTAGTGGTATGTCGTACAAGATGGTCCTCTTTGAGGAGGCATCTTGCGGCCAACTGTGTTGGCCTGGTGGTATCACCCCATCTCTCCAGAGATCGTGCGTTGTGATGCCGTGGCGCGCGTGTGATCGGACTGCTGGATCGCGCGGCGAGTAGACCGCCCTTGTCCTTCCATGGACTGGGCCGCTGGTCCTCGTTGCTTGCCGCTTCCTGATCTTCACCGCCGCTTTGGGCGCTTCCTTGAGCAGGACTCTGTTTCAAGGAGGCATCGACGACGTAGCGCGTTGTCGTAGAGCTATTCTCCTGACCATTCTGTATGAAATGCGCTTGTAGATCTCGTCACAGCCTGCATCCTTATCGTACGTTCCTAAAAAGCTGAATCCACATGTTTCGTTCAAGTCTTCCTATCAGGCGGCAACGTATGTTGTCGGGACTCCAGAAAGTGTGTTGCTCGTCACCCGGTTCTGCAAGCAAAGGCTGCATATGGGAGTACCCTCTGGCGTGAGGAGGGCGTAAAGAGGTGTATGCCATCATCGATCAGCTCTTGCCACTCATGTCATGAGTCTGCTTATAACTACCACCAGTACGACTGGGACAATGAAGGAGAGAGTTTCCCACCTTTCGAGTATGATCTGTCCACCTGGGAATACTCGGTGATTCTGAGATGTCGATACGGTTTGATCTGTCGTTCCTGTAGATACGCAAGCGCCTGAAGTGCGCCTGCCAGCGGTTAGAGTCCGACTGGCAGGAATGGAAAAGCGTTCCTCGTAGGTTTGGCCGCCTCTCTCAAATGCCTGATAACGGCGAGGATACTACGTCTAGCAGTGAGAACGAGAACAGGAAAGCTTCGCGTTCTAAACAGCTAGCGCCGCTAAAACAGACAAATAAGTTGAGGCTCGTGTGGTCCCGTATGCGCCGCGTCGGCCCTGCCGACAATGCATCACGTAATGATTGAACCAACTCGTCGTCGAACCACTCATGAACATGGGAGGGTACACCTACGTGGGAAAATCACACCGCAAGAGCATAATCAAAGAAATCGTTGAGCGTCTTGAGAGCCTGATGGCTATTGGCGAAAGTCGCGGAAAGGCCAAAGAGAAGGCTCGTACCGCTGGCCAACAGACATGGGCGTTTTCGACAGGCAAAATCCATTCGTTCAAAACGCGTCAGGTCTATCAGGAGCAGGCTCTCCGGTTCGGCAAGTGGGCGCGAGACACCTACGGCATCAAGCAGTTGGCCTCCCTGGAGGCACGCGCCGACGAGCTGGCAAGCGAATACCTACGCAAACAGCTGGATGAGCAAAAAAGTGCCTGTACGCTGCAAACCATCCGTGCAGCCCTGCGCATGCTCTTTGGCAACCGCCAGCTCGCGCAATCGGTGGAGCTGCCCAAACGACAGCGCAAGTGTATTACCCGGTCGCGGGGACCGAAAAAGCACGATCGCCAATTCCAGCCGAACAACTGGCCGGATCTCTTGCAGTTCCTGGACGCGACTGGTTTGCGGCGGGACGAGGTCGCCATGCTCAAAGTAGGAGACATCCGCGAGCGCGATCCCCATTATGGCGGTCGGACGACAGTGATTGTGCGCAGTGGCAAAGGCGGCAAAGAACGCACCGTGCTTGTCGATCTTGAGCGAGCGCAGAGTGTCTTGAAGCTGAAAGCAGGCCGTAGCAACGATGAGCGGGTCTTTGCGCACATTCCCAGGCACCTGGACGTGCATTCCCATCGGCGCGACTTTGCCCAGGACAGTTACCTGCATCATGCTCCCGATCGCGACCTACCTCCTCCAGAGAAGGACAGGCTGAGTCCGAAAGACTATGATCGTACGGCGGCACAGCAAGTGACAGAAGCCCTCGGACATCATCGCCGCTCGGTTTTCCTGAGCCACTACCTACGATGAGAGGCGACTCGTCAGTTGACGTTGTCTCTCTATTCAACTCGAGTTCAGCTCTTCCGTTTGAGAGAACCAGGTTACACACGAGCAGAAAGCGAGGAAGACAGATGCTCTCCGCATTGGCACGCGACCAGGTGGTCACCGCAAAAGATGTCAGCAAAGACGATAGTCCATTTCTCTGCCTGCAATGCGCTGCACCTCTCCAGCTCAAAAAGGGGACGATCAAAGTTCACCATTTTGCGCACTTGATTGATACCGGATGCCGCCGGGGATATGGTGAGGGTGAAACACATCGGCAACTCAAAGAGGCGATCTGCGCCACACTTGCCTCCTCTCCCCAGGTCAGCGAACTGCAACAGGAACGGCGAGAACTCAAGCAGGTCTATCCAGACATCAGCTTTTTGTTCCACGGCAAAGGGTGGATCGCGGTGGAAGTGCAGGTCACTCCCATCTCGGTGGGCACCATCTGTCGACGCATGCGGACCTATACCGAGCAAGGGATTGCCCTGTTGTGGGTCTTGCCCTGCAATAAGGCCCTGGTCGCAGGTGAGCGATACCGACCGACTCGCTGGGAGCGGTATCTGCACGCGCTGTACCGAGGCAAGCTCTTCTACTGGTCACCGGAGCAGCGGCTGCAGCCGGTGTAGAGGAACGTTTCTAGGAAGTACTAGCAAGCTTTGTCAAATGCTAGCATCTGTGCTATACTTTCTCTATGAAGTTAAGTCAGTACGCCAAACAACAAGGCATCAGTTACAGCACCGCCTTACGCTGGTGGAGGGCCGGTACGATCAAGGGCTATCAAGCTCCGACCGGCACGATCATCGTGACCGAGGGGGAAAAGCCTTCTGCGCGTCCTGAGAAGGTTGCCATCTATGCCCGCGTCTCTTCTGCTGAGCACAAAGCAAACTTAGAGAGGCAGGCTGAGCGGCTGGTGCAGTACTGTGAGGTCAAGGGCTATCAAGTCACGCAAGTGGTGAAAGAGATTGCTTCAGGCGTGAACGATAGCCGCCCTAAGCTCTTGAGCCTGCTCAAGGATATGAGCGTTACCAGGATCGTGATAGAGCACCGTGATCGACTTACCCGCTTTGGCTTTCACTACCTGGAAGCTCTCTTAGAGGCTCAAGGGCGCACCATCGAAGTCGTCAACGTTGCAGAGAACGATAAAGAGGACTTGCTTGCAGACTTGACGGCAGTCGTCTACAGCTTCACAGCACGGCTCTATGGGCAAAGGCGCGCCAAACGCAAAACTGAACGTCTTGTCGCACAACTAGAGACAAAGGAGGATGAGGATGCAACTCGTTGAACGGCATGTGATCGACAAGAGCGATCCACGATACGCCGCGATAGATCAAGCTGCCTTTGCGTCCAAAAACCTCTACAATGCGGCCAACTACATCGTCCGGCAATCCTTCATTCACGAAGGCAAGTACCTGAGCTATGCGCAAGTCTTTCACCGTATCAAGCACCACGAAGCCTATCAAGCCTTGCCGCGCAAGGTGAGCAATGATGTCCTCCGGCTCCTGGATAAGAATTGGAAGTCCTACTTTGCTGCATGCAAAGCTTATCAGGAGCATCCCGAGAACTTCTTGGGACATCCGAAACTTCCGAAGTACAAGGACAAGCAAAAGGGTCGTAACATCTTGGTCTATGATATCCAGGCACTCAGCAAGACGGCGCTGCGGAAAGGAGCGATTGTGCCGTCTCAGCTTGGCATCCAGATACAAACGAAGCAAACGACCGTCAAACAGGCGCGCATCGTGCCGCGCAACGGTCACTATGTCGTGGAAGTCATCTATAGCAAAGAACCTGAGCAAGCATCTGTCGATCCCTCGCTCTATGCAGGTATTGATATCGGGTTGAACAACCTGGCTACGCTGACCTCAAACAAAATCGGCTTTGTGCCGAGAGTCGTTAACGGGCGTCCAGTCAAGTCGATCAACCAGTGGTACAACAAAGAGCGCGCGCGACTTCAGGCAATTCTGAGCCACGAGAAGCGACACAATTCCCACAGGCTTGATGCACTCACCAATAAGCGCACACGCCGTATTGATCACTACCTGCATGCCGCTTCGCGGAAGATCATTGATGTGCTTGCTCGTTATGGCATTGGCACACTGGTCATTGGCAAAAATCCGGAGTGGAAGCAGGAAATCAACATCGGCAGACGGAACAACCAGAACTTTGTCCAGGTGCCTCATGCCCGCTTCATTGCCATGCTCACCTACAAGGCGCAGCTTGTCGGTATCCGGGTGATCACCACTGAAGAAAGCCACACCAGCAAGTGCAGCTTTCTCGATCGCGAAGAGATTGGACATCATGAGCACTACCTGGGCAAGCGGATCAAGCGCGGGATGTTTCGTAGTCAGTTTGGCACGCTCATCAATGCCGATTGCAATGGTGCCTACAACATCATTCGGAAAGTAGCACCCGCCGCCTTTGAGCGAGGGTGTAGAGGATGGGCAGTTCATCCAGTGCCTCTCTTCGTAGGGGCATAAACAGGAATGCTAGCCTTTGCTAGCACTTCTTGATACTGTCTTACCGTGATCTGACAACCGCAGGGGAGCCGTTTGTTTGGTACCAGGACAGGCTGGAGTGGATTGCAGCAGGGCGCTTCTTCCTGCCAGAAGCCAGGCTCTGGACGCTCAAACCTGAGCCGCCACCAGCTTCAAAAAGGAGGATTGCTCGATGAAGCGCGGTGATGAGACAGAAAGCCGCCTGGCAAAGATTGAGACGAGCGCGTCTGCCGAGTTGTGAGAACGCTATGAGGGTCGGAACGTTTCCGGAGCCTGTTTGTTCACGTGCGCCGCGCCTCGACTGGCTTTATTGAGAGAAGTGACTCCACAGCGAGATCAACATGTCCTGTCTGCCGCCGGGTGTTTGGGCTCGAAGTGCTCGGCGATCATAGCGATGGCGGCATCGCCGACGAGATCATGCAATTGAGTATGAAGGGTTCCTATGTTCTCCATTTTTGCGCTAATAAATGCGTGTTGGCTTGTCCCGGCGGCCAGGCCAGAAAGCCCACGCTGTGCGGCTTCGTACTCCTCGCGAATGTGCGCCAGCAGGCGCGCGACTTCGCTGCGCTGACCATGAGCGTCTACCATAAGCATGCACTCCTTTCGTTTCCACGAGACCCCAGGCGGCACCCGCCCAGGGCGTGCTTACCGGGGCTTGTGCGCCCAGGTGACGAAGAGCGGCCACAGGCCGCAAAAATCATCGGAGAGGACCTCGATGGACGCGCGCTGGAACATCCGCTGGAACACCTCTTCCGTGGTGACCCCCAGGGAGATATAGCGCGATTTGAGCAACGTCGCGGCGACCTGGCCGTTTTGACAGACGGAGTGATGGAACGGCGTTCCGCTGGAGAAATCAATGGGGTAGGAACGCTGTTCACCTGATTCACAACCGGCCCTCCGCAAGAAGTGGCCCAGCACGGGAGTGATCCCGACGGTCGAGCCATCCGGGGAGAAGCTGTAGCCAGCCCGAAAGAGCGCCTGCGCGAACCATTGGGCCATCGTTTGGGCCGCCGGGGTAGTACAGATCGGCAGTTCCATGTCAGTCAGGCGGACCATGCCGCCTGGACGCGCCACGCGAACGCACTCGCCGACGAGGGCAGGCCATGCCTCCCTGGGGAGGACGCTGGAAAGGAAGCGCGCGTTGACCAGATCGAAGGTGTTGTCAGGGAAATCCAACGGCTGGGTGATATCCATGACGCCAAAGCTGGCATTGGGCAGGCCTTGTGAGCGAGCACGCGCGCTGGCGTACGCCACCACCTGCGGGCTGCTATCGACCCCTGCCACTTCCAGGTGCGGGTGGGCGTAGGCAACGTCAAGCACCCAGTCCCCCGGCCCGCACGCGACATCCAGAACGTCATGGACGCGAAAGAGTTCCTCGGTGCTCAGCTCAGGAATAGGGCCACCCAGACACCGGGAGAGCAGGCGCGCCTGGTTGATCAGGCGGGCCATTTCCACCGAGTTCTCCGCATCCAGCAGAGAAGTGGTTGAACGGATACAATCCATACGGTTTCTCGTTCCTCCTATCGTGTTGGAGAGGTGGTCGTGAGAGATGAAGGCTGGGGAAGACCCAGTCTCGTTTTCACCACGCCAACGATCATCTGTGTGGTAAACGGTTTGGTCAGATAGGCTTGCGCCCCTGCCAACCGCGCCTTGAGGCGAACAAGAATGCCATCATGTCGTGAAAGTATGACAATGAAGGTCCGGCCCCATTGCGGTTTTGAGCGCAAATAGCGTGCGATTTCAAAGCCGCTCATTTTCGGAAGATCGAGATCCACAATGACCAGATCAGGAATTCGATCAAGATACCGGTCGGCGATGGCTCGAAGTGCCTTGATGCCGTCTGGGTAGCTGACCACTTCTAACCCTTCTCTGCGCAGACAGACCTCGATGATCTTCCTCGTCGTGGGAGAGGCGTCGATCACCATGATGAGTTTCGGTTGAAAGAGAGAAGGCGTGTTTGGAGGCACTATGACCTCAGATTCAGGGGGAAATCCGCATCTGCTTGTGGTTTCATACCGTACAGGCATTTCTGTTGTCGGCTGAGAACCGAGCGTGATACGTCGTAGACCCGGCATGGTAAAATCCTTTCCTAATCTTCTACTTCTGTGTTCCTCATCCCTAAAGTTCACTGCACTACGCGGTTGTCACGGTGCAGCGGGAATCACTGCCTGACGCCCGCTTTCTGCTCAGGTAGAGGAAGCTGGAAGCGTTGATCACCAACATGAATCACCACCTGCCGCTCTTGAAAGGTCACGCGATACTCTCTGATACAGGGCTGACCAAGGTGGTGGTAAAGATCGTAACTCTGTCGGATCATGTGTCCCATTCCTTCATCGCCAAAAATAAGCAGTCCGTCATCCTGGACGAGGATGGCAGCCTCCCGCGTCAGAAGATAGAGGTGCATCTGGTCGTCTTTACTTCTGATTCGATAGCATTTTCTCAGCTCTGGGAGGAAGCACTGCAAAAGCAAGCTATACGCTGAATTATCGAGCAGCGACTTCATATTAGGAAGATGCATCCTGGCCGGTGTTCGTGTCTCATACTGTCCCCAGTTGATCTTTTGCTTTGATGGCATCAGATCCTTCGTACGCATTTCCATATAGTAGGCTTCGAGGTTGAGCAATCCGCCATCGAGTTCGGCGGCGGCGGTTTTCTCAACGCAGACAAACAGACTCGCCAGGTGGGTGAGCCAGTTGCCTACCAGTCGTCCACCCTTTCTGAGTTGGTCAAACCATGCGCGGGGAATGGAGCGAACGCTACAGGTGGTCAGAAGGCGATCATAGGGAGCATATGCGGCCTCGCCGAGAAAACCATTGCCCGGTAATGCGACCACATTATGTACATCGGCGCTGGTAAGATGGTGCTTCGCCCGTTCGACCAGGTCCTCGTCAATATCAATGCTGATCACCTGTCCGGTGTCACCGACTATCTTCCCCAACAGGGCGGCATTATAGCCCGTTCCAACGCCGATTTCCAGAACCCGTTGCCCATGTTCCAGCGCGAGAGCCTCGAGCTGCGCGGCCATCACCGATGGTTGTGAGGTAGAACTGCTGGGCATGCCCCGTTCGTCAATGCGGGTGACAAGGGCCTCGTCTCGATAGATCTTCTCCGGAGTTGTTTGGACGAGATCCCAGCTCAGACTATTGCCTCGTTGCTCGTAATACTGTTGGACGAACAGGGGTCGCGGCACCTGGAGGAATGCGCTGCGCACCGGTGGCGTGAGCGTTCGTCCGAGCCGCTGCTCCAGGATCTGGACAAATGGGTCTCTTTCCTCCACATCAATCATGCCTTTCCTCCTTCAATAAACAGCATTGCCAATTGGTGATAAAGCGGAACTCCGGTATGGCCTTCGAGCCAGCCAAACTGACCGAGCGCGTTGAGCTCCAGGTACACATAACGACCATTCGGTGTGAGGAGCAAATCTATGCTCGCGTAGGCCAGATGATAGGAGCGAGTGAGGGCGAGGAGCTTCTCACGCAGATCATCAGGGAGCCTATGGGGCGCGTAGGAAAGTTTGCCGTAATCGACGCGAAAATCGATCCGCGTTTCCTCGGAGAGCGGATGGATCTCCGTTGCAAAGACATCTTCCCCGATAATAGTCACGCGGATATCGCATCGCTTGACAATAAACTCCTGCAAGAGATGCGCCGTTGCCGTGACGCGGCGAGCTTCTTCAAGCATCTCACGGGGAACAAGAGAAGTAAAGGCTGAAATGGGGATCTCACTCTTATCAGCGTACCATGGGTATCCCATCAGCTTGTAGATGACGTTGCCGCGACATTCCTCGTAAAAGCGCTGGAACGCCTCCGGTTCATTGGTCACTATGCTCCTGGGAATAGCTAGTCCAAATGTTGCCGCGCGCTGAAGTTGCTCTGGCTTCTGCCCAGCCGCACGTACGGCATCGGGATGATTGACCCAGAACGCCTGTAGCCCGCGCAGCCAGCCCCAGATGCCTACGCTTGCCTCGCGCTGGATAAAGGATTGTTCCATGTGTGGGAGACCGTCACGGGGAAGAATGCGAGTCGGTCGGCGATACCAGACACTGCTACATTCTTCCAGGACAATCCGCGCGCCATCTGCGAGTACGAGAGAACTCTGCCTGGTATCATTACTGATGGAGGCATGAAGCTGCGCCTTCTCAGGAAAGTCGCCCGGATCAAAAATAGCCCAGGCGTGGCCGAGTTGGTCAAACTCGGCCACCAAGCGATGGACATGCACGTCGTCGATCGGGTTTGACAAAATCAGAGTTTTCTTAATCATCGTCATCAACACAATCTAATTTGCTTTTCCCATCATTGGACGTTTCATCACAACTGCGGGTCGTCGCCCCTTCGCGATGAGCAGGAACCGAGGCCTGAACAGTGGGAACGTGTAGGAATAGCATTCCCAGTGGCGAGACTGAGCGCTGCTGAATCTGCTCTAATTCCAGAGAATGATAAGGAGATGTAGGTACTACAATCATGGAAACCTCCTTTGTAATGAGGACTTCTCACGGCATTTTTGTGCTGTAGAGAGAACCATTCTTGTTTGTGCTATCACTATGACAATGTAATCTCAAGAGAGACTCGTGCTCTCTGAACTATAGCATGTATTTCTTGATAGCATATGCATATTTATGCGATTTGGAGGGCTGGAGTATGCATGTTTGTTTTCGATCACGTGGATGGGCACCACTTTGATCATGAAAAGAGACCTACTTTTACTTGAGAGATAACCCAATGATTATCCAAAAGGGTACCACCCCCAGCGTTTTCAGTAGCATGGGAGCCTACAACACACCCACCTGTAATCTCCGACTTAACCATAGCAAATGAGCACGTGATAACGCCTGTATAGCGTAAAGCGCATGGGCTTCATCCGTACTCCTCGTGTCAGTTTACTCATTAAGAAACTTTCATTTGCCCGTAGGCTCAAGCAGTGACTGCTTGCACCACATTCGTCCAGAAAGGACGATCACGAGTGCAATTGCCCACGTGGTACTCAGGAACGGCATGCCCGCACGAGAAGACAGGCTCACGACTTCGATTTAAAGAAGAGAGCCAACAACAACGTTGATCCTGGGACTAAAATCCCCCAAGGTAAACCTAGAAGCAATTGGCCCACAGAGAAACCCGGGTAAAAATAGACTATTGCTGACAATGGTATGTCCAAACCGTTTGCTAAGAAAAACAGCCCAACCCATTTTTCTAACCCGCGTTTCTCGAAGACTGGAAATGCAAACAGAGTTGCCAAGCTCAAAAAGATGTATCCTAATGCATCTATGTCCCAAAAGAGAGAGTGAGGAGTTTGGTTGAGAAGACTCAGTGGACCCACAGTCCCCTGCTGGTTTGCAAAAGTCCAAGTGTATCCTGCTGGTATCACGGTTGTTAGTTGCACAACGTAATTCAGCGTGCAGTATGTTGTATATATCACGGCAAAGACTACCGCCGCATGAGTCCAGAACTTCTTTTCTTCTGAAACGGTGTAATGGAGTGCCAGCATGGCAAGGAGGAATGGCGTCGCAATAATGAGTGAAGAACCATAGCCGATGATTCCGACCTGCAAAGGACTCACCACATTGAAAACCTGCAGGAATGCGCTCGTCATGTAACCAACTGCTCCAACAAAGGCAACTCCTGCTGCCCAGAAGCCAATCTTTGCGACATACGTTTGCTGGCTCATTTGTTTCATAGTTCGCCCTCCTTCTTTAAGGTATGAGAGACAATTACTCTTCTCCAACAACTGGCATGTTTGAAAATCACCGAGAACAGAGTTTATCAAACTGCTATAATCATAGTTCATCCGTTTTCCTAAGTAAACCGACAACAGAAAATTGCGGCAGACACCAGCGTTACAGTCTCATGAAACTGTTCAGACTTGACCTAAAGAAGATTTCGCAGAGAGCGCGGCCAAACATTGGTGGAAGGGATTAAGATGTTGAGCGATCCATGTGCCAAAGAGACTGGCAAGGCTCATGCGTGTGTGACTGCCTTTGGGAGAACGTGTTCCGCCGCTCACCTTACGCGCGATGACCAGGGGCCGAACGCTTCGTTCCGCGAGATTGTTGTGTGCCGGAACCCCAGGCACTCTCACCAACACAAAGAGTTCGGGCAAAAAGCGCTCAACACGCTCACACAACGTATGCTGAGGGGCCACTGTACGCAGATAGGGTTGGCACACCTGCCATAATTGCTGCTCGAAGACGTGTTGGCGCGCCTCGCGTTCTTGCTGCGCTTGGCGAGGAGAGAGTCCAGGATCAGGGCCTGACTCAGCCCAGGTGACCGCTCGCTCATAAATAGCTTTGACGGAGCTGACCCAAGCAAAGAGAGCCTCATCTTGCGGGTATTTTTCTGGTCCGTTCATGAGCATCGCGCAAGAAGTGAACCCAACAGCGTTGATGGAGTCCTTGATGGATGTTGTAAGCGGCATAAAAATCACTGCCTAACACGCCTTCATACGCTTCTCCAATGAGGGTTTTGACCACTTCCCTGCCTCGTGAGTGGTGGTACTCATAATAGCGGATCTGGGGCGTACGAACCTCCCAGATGTAGCCATTTTTGCCATCTTCGCGCCATCCGGTTTCATCGGCCTGGATGGCTGGACTGGCCTGCACCTGGTGCTTGAGGGCTTCCACCATCGGCTCCACATGCTCGGCTACCCGATGGAGCAATTCCACCAGTTCTCCCACCGAGAGATGCACTCCATGCAGGGTTGCCAGATACGTCTGGATCTGGCGAAAAGGCAGGCGCATCACCGTCCGCAAGGTGGCGATCAGACTGGCCAATCGGTGGCCGATGCGCCCCTGGCCGAGCACGTGATCATGCAAATCCACTGGAGCCTCATGCCATCTTTGGCAGTTGGCACACCAGCCTTTGTAGATCCGATGCTCCGTCACCTCAACGCAGACTGGTGGGGGAAGGTCGATCACCTCCCGACTGCGCGCCAAGCTGACCCCTCCTAAACGCAGATGACAATCAGGGCACGTGATGACTCGATGCTGCGCATGCTGGGTTGCCGACATTTTGTGCCTTCCCCGATTAAACTGCGCAGCACGTTTCTTGCGCGGTTGCTTCTCTGCGGTGTCTTTTTTCTTCGCATTGGCTTTCACAAAGGCTGGCGGCGGCGTTTTCTGCTTTTCCAATTCTTCGATGCGTGCCAAGGCCACACCCAGCAGTTCCTGGCTTTGCCCCAGTGCTTCTCGTAAGGCGTGATTTTCGGCCCGAAGTTGGGCTACTTCTTCCTCTTGCGTCATGGCCTCAGTTTATCAGAACAGGTCAAGTCTGAACTGTTTCCGTCTCATGCGCGTGTCAGAGCCTGCTGTCCAACGTCCTTTCTACTGTCTTATGTTTAAGAGCAAAATAGAAGTACAATATAATAGCAGGAAGCAAGGCTTATTCTCAACTGATCTGAATTGCAGAGCCAAGCGCAAGCAGTGGGGGAAGAAAAGCAGCCATTCTGTTCCTGTCCTGTTGCGGTTGCTTGCTCTCCCATCTGCATGTTACCACGTGTGCTTCAACAACAGTTCATAGCGGGAGAGGCCAACCGGTTGATTGCCGACCTGTTGCAGATCAGGCCGATCTGAGAGATCAAGGCTGGTGGTCGGTTCTTTCGGAGCAGTCAACTGATGCAAGCAATGTAACACGCCGTCCCAATGCACACAGTCGTAGGTCAGTGCCTGTTCAACAGCTTGTTCAACGAGGGTTCCTGGATAGTCCTGATGGAGTTGCAAGATACGAATAACCTCCTGCACACCCCGTCCTTCTGACCATTTCTCCTTGAGGATTGCAAGCATGCGGTGGTAGGACGCAGGCCAATCTTTACGCCAGCGTTTCATGGGTGTGGCGTACTCAAAGGCTTCTGGCCGTTGCTCAAGAAGCGGCAGGTAGTGAAGGGGGTCAAAAATATCCTGCTCTTTTTCGTAGCTGCGGGGATGGTGAGCGAGCTGCTTGTCTTTATCCAAAATGTCAATATGGAACGGATAGGCTTTGACTGTCACGTCGCGACGGGCACGGTTGACCGGTACAGAATAGCGGTTGGTCTCATAGGTCGCCTGGCTGTATGGGGTAAGCCGAACCGTCACCATATCGCAGCAGTCATAGGCAAAGCGGGGTAACGGCTGCAACAAAAGGCGTTCCTGTTCCCATGCCTGACCAATTGTAGGCGCTTGCCAACTGACTCGTCGGCAGTCATCTTGCAGGCACCACTCTAGGAGCAACGAATTGAGGTCTTCAAAAGACGCAACTTCTGGAATGGGTACCATGTAGTTTCTTCGACCATACCCCACCCCGTGTTCTACTTGTCCTTTCTCCCAACTGGCATTCGGTGTACAGAAATGAGACTCAAACAGATAATGGGAACGGAAGGTAACAAAGGTTCTGTGTTCCGTTCGCTTGCGTTTTTTCCCATTGCCAGCCTCACTGCGGTTGCCAGTTTATCATAGCTGATGCGAGCAGGCACACCGCCGGAAAGAATAAAGAAGGAGATTGAAGACAGGGCACGTATGCGTACACTGACGATAGCGGAGAGCATCATCATCTTCGACAAAAAAGGGATGGTGCGCCACGTGCGCGAGGAAGCGCGACAGCTTCAACCAGACAAGCCTTCATCGTGGCAGCAGCAAGGTATTCAGTCCCTGGCCCTCCATCGCACTGAGATGATCGCGTGCCGTCTGGAGGACGATCCGCTCACCGCAGTGCTACTCATGCACACGGACGTAATACACCTGCTGTTGGCTCACTATAGACAGCACCAGAGATGGTGGGTTGGTTCTCATCGACTGCTCGCTGATCTGAGTACCTGGGATCTGGAGATGGCGCGCCTGGTGGAAAATTTTGTGACGGCAAGCGAGGTCCACACGAAATTCCAGTGCTGGTCAGCGATTCTTGACCACGTTCTGCAACCGCTTGGTGGTCGCCAACTTCTCCCCGCGCGGAACTGCCCATGCAGTAAATGCCAGAAGGACGTGGCTCTGCTGCTGGAAAGATAGGCATGGTAACGTAAAATCATCCATACTGGTCTTGCCCTGTACGTTTTGTTGAGGCTAGACGAGCGGCTTCATGCGATAGGCTCTGGCATAGCCTCTGCGGCCACATCAAAGAAGATATGGCCAAGACAGCCAGAGAAAAATGAACAAAGCAAGACCAGATGTTCTCAGCATACACCTGGAACTTTATACTTTCTAAGAAGCTTACTTACCACCACTCTTTGGTGGAGGCATGGGATCATCGTCGGGAATGCCGTCTGCGCTAAACATCTTATACATCATAGTTTCTCCTTTGCGAGCTATGAATCCGCTGGTTAGCATCTTCTCTCGAAACTATACCATACCGGATGGTAATGCGATCTGCATATTTATGCAAGTTAGTCAGGCTGTTCCTGCGTATTCTCGAAAGAATCTATATATGAATCCAGATCAGGATCGAGTAAAAGTTTTTGTAGAGGCTGAGGAGGTGCGATAATCCCCAATTCCTGCAAGTCGGAAAGATATTCAATCGCAACTTTTCCAACTGCAAGACGATCTAATACTGTTGCATCTTGCATTGCTGCATGCTCCACGAGCCAAAGGCCTCGTAAGTACACAGCATCTTTATTCAGGCATATTCCCGCTTGTTGGAGGTCAGGCACACCTCGATAGACCCTCAGACATGATGAGAGCGCTGCACGCCTTGCTTTTTCCTGAGTGCTCTGCCTATCTTCATCCAGGTGCTCTATGAGACGCCAGAGCAGGAAAAATCGTTCTAAGAAGGTAAAAAGTGAGAGAAATGTTTGAGGAGGTGTGGTGACTCCGCTCGCCAATCCTGTGACGAGTGTTCCGAACCATGCGCCCCAATCATCGAATACTCTCCCTTGAAGCTTCTCTATTTGACGCTCCCTATAGAGTGCGATTCCTTCTTCTGTGGGTGAATAATTTTTTGTTCCAATGGCAAGAAGACCCAGTGAGGAATGTTCACCAGCAACAGAGCGAGCAATATGGCCTGCGAGCTCGTGCGCCAGGTAATGTTTTACCGATTCAAGTGTCATCTCGTTCTCTTGCAAGAACATTGTGCGAAGTCCAGCCTCGACTCGTGGGCCGTTCGCTTTCGGATCGATCTCTACTTGCCATCCCTCATAGCCGCTCTCGTGTAATACTGCCTCGAAGAAGCGTTTCGCCGCCTGAGCTGAAATCGTTGACGGTTGTCCTGAGGGAGATGCAGCCTGCGCCGATTGCGCCGCCTCAACATTTTCGTCAATAGTAAGAGGATCGAACGTGAGATGCAACTGTTGACCTAGAAGCTGCTTAAAGTCCTGGCTCATCTGAGCGGTTTCTGGATTGCGCAATCCTCGTATCAGTGCTTGGCGGACCTGAGAGAGCGCGTAATTCATTGCTTCCATAGTAGGTGGGGGATACATACGGTGGCTGAATTCCCAGAACCGTTCATTATCGCCCTCGTATGTAGCTTCGACCATACGCAGAAACCATATCTCTTCCTCGATTTTGTCATGATAGAGGCGTCGCACGATAGCGTTCGGTTCTTCCTGGCTAACCTCCTTATCTAGCTGAAGAAGTGCGGTAATTCGCTGGCGTACCTCATTGATATCTATCGCTGGATAGCGAAGACGGGGTTCTCGCTGTTCAGCTATTGCATCCGCCAGTTCACGGTCACGAGATTGAGCCATAAGCTTTCCTAATTGAGCTTTTGTCGCTTCATTGGTGCCTGAAGAGGATAACTGGTTCCACTGCTGCTGTTCCTCCTCAGTGAAAGGCCCCGCTTGTGCCCACCACCAGTAGGCATCAAATGCGTCCAGTGCGCGAAATCGCTCTATCCACCGCCAGTCTAACTGATGGCGTAAAGCATTTGCCTTTCGGTGCCATTGTTCGATTTCTTGAAGCGCATCTTCTGCAAACATCTGGTATACTCTCCTTCTCGGATGCACATGGGGGAGTGCTTCTCGAATGAGTTGTTCAGCTTCTTCAACTTTCCCAAGGCGAAGATAAAGCCTTCCACGGTTAATATGATAGATCCATAGTTCTTCTTGTGAGAGCGTATCTCCTGTATCAGCGCATCGTCGCACCTCTGCAATTGCCTTTTCATCGAAAACGAGTGCTTCTCGAAAGCGGCCAAGAGCTGCCAGGATCTGCGACTTTTCCCCATATGAGGCGGCAAGGGCTCCTACATACGCATATCCCATTTCTTTTAGGGCGATACCGCGTTCTGCCATCTCTAATGCCTCTTCGTACAGGCCGATGCCGTTCAGATGATAGGAAAGATTGTTCAAACACCGTGCGAGAGATCGTTTAAGAATACTTACTCTCAATGGCGATTGCTCATCACAAGTTGAGAGCAATTGAATGCACTTTCTGTAGAGGTCAATGGCTTGTTCTCGAAGGGCCCTCGACTCTTTTGCCTCATGTTGTTTCAGTGCATATTCGCTCCAGCGAGCGAAGAGCAATGCGCGCTCCTCTAGCAATGCGGCTTGTAGATCTGTAAGCGAAGCCTGTAACGGCTCCAGTGGTGCGTAGCACGCGTCAAGCACAGAAAGCGCTTCTTCAAATTGTGCCTTGTTCAACAGAGACAGGAGTAATTGGTGTGTAACATTCACATCCATCAGCGGCTGGAGGCTCAAATTTTTCGCGGTAATGGCATTCTGGATGCGTTGGTAATCGCGCATCTGTTGCTCGTACTGGATGGTTTTTCCAAGAAATGGTGAAAGAAGATACTCTAAAAGACAGCCTCCCCATTTATTTTCCTCTGTAGTGAATGGGTCAGAATGTGCTATTACCTCATTTACTTGCCTGGCGAGTCGAGGCCCATGACCTATATTGAAACTGAGCCAGCCAAAACGCGTGAGCAATTGAGCAGCGTCTAAAAGACGGTGATGCCTTACATACACTATCCCTAGCTCTGCAATGACTGCCCCTGCCTCACTATTGCTCATATGTCCATCGTCCAACCAATGTGTTAATGCCAGGATCATCCGCTCTTCTCGCGATTGCCGTTGCTGCCGTGAGAGGCGCGTCTCTACTAGAGCAGCGACCATAGGCAATAATTGAACCCGCCCTGTGGAGATCGTCAGCAGGGAGGCATCCCGTAGTTCTTTGAGCAGACCAGGACGCGGACAGAATTGTTGCAGAGCCGCCTCCCCCAGGGGAACAGTCACAACGGAGAGATGTTCGAGTACATCGCGAGCCTCTTGTGAGAGGTGGTTGTCCAGAATGCGTTGGAGCAGTGGTGTCAAATGCGTTGCGAGATGTTCTCCCAGAAGTGCTGGCTCCTCTAGCAGCCGTAGGATGCGCTCCGCGATGGGACCTGGGTGGTCCCGTTCGTCTCTTTCTGGCTTGCTACTGAGATTCCACCACTCATCCAGTTCCCAGGGGTCCTGTGCGAGCCGGGCCACCCACTCCAGGCACAGCGGGATACCCGCGACACGTTCGCTGACCGCTTGCAGATGCTCGACGGGCACGCTCTCCAACCCCAGGCGTTGGAGCAGCGAGACGCTGTCCTGAAGCTTCAGCAGAGGCACGGTGATCTCGGCGATCAATTGACCGTCGCGTCCAGGCCATCCATGCCATTCCTTGGTTGCTACGAAGAGTGTGGCGTGATGTTGGCAATGCAAGAATTGGACCAGGAACTGTTCCCAGCAAGGGGCCAGCCTTCCCCTCTTGTCTAGTAAGTGTTCGGCATTATCCAGCAGGAGAAGGAGAGGACGGGAGCTTTGTTTGAGTGCTTCCAGGGCAAACAGAATGCGCACATTGAGTGATGCCGATGGCATCACCGACCCGAGCGTTCCTGCCTCGGCCAGGATCGTCGCGAGAAAGATGTCCAGCATGCTCTCTAGTTCCACATCGTGCTCTGTGATGGGCAAGTCGCACAGAACGACTCTGGTTTGTGGAGCCTCCACTCTGAGCAGGTGCTCGGCGAGACGGTGCAATTCGGAAGATTTGCCAACGCCAACCGGTCCTTGTAACACAACCAGTTTTTTGGGCAACGTCTCGTCCAGTAGTGCGAGGACTGATCGGAGCCAGTCTTCCCGGCCAATCAGGTGTCGTGTTTCACGCAAGAAAGAGGACGAGGGAAAAGGCTTTGAGAGCGATGTAAGATCTTGCTCATCGGTCTTCGATTCCACTCGTGCCAGCGTCAGGCGTAATTCGTCCCATTCGCGCTCCGTTCGGTGCTCCTGGTGGCTCCTTTTGGCTTCGATGCGCTCGTGCGCCAGTGTGACGAACTGGCGACGATCCTGCGGCGTGAACGCGACACCCGCGCGATGCAGAGCGAAATAGAGAGCGGGGAGCTGATCGAAAGCTGGCGCTAATTCGCCAGACTCCAGACGCGAATAAGCGGTCTGCGTCCAGCCGCTCAGTTGTGCAAGGACATCCAATTGCTTGAGGCCATAACGATAACGTAGGGTTTTGAGCAATGCTCCAAAGTGCAGAACCTGCTGGCCAACCTGAGATGTAAGTTGTTTCTCGGACGGTAGCACACGAACTCCCTTTTCCTCATACGATTAATCGCTGAGAACGTGTCTCTTATCCCTCAGAAATGCGGCTGCGAGGGAGATAATCGAATAGGCTCCTCTAAGACGTATTGAGTCGCATATAGTATAACACCATTCGTATGTTTATGCAGGTGCTTCTGTCTTCATACTCACAAATGCCTTCGTGAGAACGCTGTGTCACACTCTCTGTTACCGAATATCGTGGGCCATATAGCGAATGAGAACGCCTACATTATTGATCCACTCGATCCACAGGGCAGGTTGCACCCATTCATCACGAGACGCTGTTCTGACCTGCAATATCCCATTTTTTCTACGCGCTCGCGTAATTTTCCGATGTCTGCTCCAGCCTTCAATCTGTGCATAAGTTTTATAATATTGGCAGAGCAAGTTGATATCCCTGACATTAACCAACGCATGCGCTTGCTGATCCATCGTACATCTCCCTTTCATTGCACGCCGATAGCATATCACACACTCATGCTGTCAATGAAAGCGTCGATGGAACGTAGCCTCGTTGCTCGGGAACTGGAAAGGCTCAACAATAAAAACATGCTCAGGAGAGGGACATGGAAATAGGAGAAACGCTGCTGGTTCATACCCGGCAAGAATGGCGCGAGTGGCTTGCGGTGCATATCCAGACCCACAAAGAAACCTGGCTCGTCTTCTACAAAAAGAGCGCTCATCGCAGTGGGATCTCCTTCGAAGATGCGATTGAAGAAGCCCTCTGCTTCGGCTGGATCGATAGCCAGTCCAAGGGGATCAACGAGCAAACGTATGCGATCCGTTTCACCCCTCGTCGCCCACAGAGTCAGTGGACGGCTAGCAATCGTGCTCGCGCCGCTCGATTGATGCGTGAGGGGAAGATGACGGAGGCGGGGTTGGCGGCTCTTCCAGCAGATATGAGATAGGATTACATTCTATCGACGCTTACGTCATCGTGTCGCCGCTCTCATATACGAGGAAGCGATGAAATACATCTCTATATATCTTCTGCCATTGTGCTTTGTCCAGGAGGACAGGTCTTCCGCTGAACTATCGTCCGATGGCAACGTCCGACTCATCCTGCTACAGTGAAATACAAAACAGAAATGGAGACAAGCGGTGGATATTCGTGAGTATCTCAAACGTATCAGCTATCAAGGGTCACTTGAGCCAACGCTTCAAACGCTCCGCGCCTTGCATCACGCTCACCTTTTAGCTGTTCCTTTCGAGAACCTGTCCATCCACTGGAAGCAGCCAATCCTTCTGCAAGAAGAAGCGCTCTTCCACAAAATTGTGCGCCAGGGCCGTGGCGGCTTCTGCTATGAACTCAATGGCCTCTTCGCCTGGCTGTTACGCGAGTTGAACTTCCAGGTGACATTGCTCTCCGCTGGCGTTTCCAATGGTGCTGGCGGCTTCAGTCCCGAATTCGACCACCTGACATTACTGATTCATCACCTCTCTGGTGCTGATTGGTTGGCCGATGTGGGGTTCGGCGATTCATTCCTGCGACCATTATGTATTGAGGCAGAGATGCAGCAAGATGGAGCTGATGGACGAACCTATCGCCTGCTGAGAACATCTCAGGAGCAGCGTGACGATTGGACGTTGCAACAACGCGACGATGCTCAATGGGAAGCACAGTATCGTTTCACCCTTCAGCCTCACGACCTGGCCGATTTCACGGAGCGGTGCCAGTATCAGCAGACCTCGCCCGAGTCGCATTTTACGCAGAAGCGGATCTGCTCATTGGCGACGCTAACCGGACGCATCACGCTCAGCGATATGCATCTCATAACGACCAGACACGGAGAGCGAAAGGAGCAGATGCTCACCAGCCAGGAGGAATACGTCGCTGCTCTTGCTGAGCATTTTGGCATTGTCCTCTTGTGATATCTGGGGCATTGTGCTGTAAAAGCATTTAGAAAGAACTCCATTGCTTCAGCGTTGGGCGATCCAGGCGATATGGTTTCAGATCAGCAGGCAGTGTGTCACTGGTCACTGCCTCCGCCAGTAATTGCCCGAAACGCACCCCAAAGGGCATGCCATGGCCAGTAAACCCACCCACGAAGTACGCACGGGGGAGTTGTGGAACCCGATCGACAATGGGATGCATATCGGTGGTGCAGCCCAGCGTCCCGGCCCAGCGTTGCACGATGCGTAACGGAGGGAGTAACGGGAAGAGCCGTGGCAAAATCCGTTCGATCGCTTCCTGGACGACCGCTGTCGGCTGCGTCTCCCACACCCCCAGATCTCCATGAGGAGCAACGGAACTGCATCCGCCAATGAGAAGCGTGCCATCAGGCGTTTGTTGCCAGTATTCCCCGGTCACTACGTCAGCCGTGACTCCCATGGAGAAGATCGGAGGGAGAGGTGCATACGCCAGCATTTGTTCGCGCTCGGGCACAATGACATCAGACAAGGCAGGCAGCAGAGTTCCTGTCCAGGCATTGACGGCGACGACGACGGCACCCGCAGAGATGGTCCCCCGCGTTGTCTGCACCTGAATGCTGCTTCCTTCCGGCACGAGTTCACGGACGTTGGTGTGATAGGCCCGTGCGCCAGCGCGAAGAGCGGCTTGTAGCAGTCCGTTGACGAGCCGGGCGGAATGGACGAGTCCCTGTCCAGGCAAGAAACGCCCACCAGCTATATCGGATGCGAGGGGTGTTTTGATCAGCGCCTGAGTCTGCTCTCGATCAAGGAAGTGTGCCGAGAAGCCATCCGCCTGCAGTAGCGCGACTTCGCCCTGGAGATGTTCGGCCTGCTGCTCACTGAGCGCCAGGCGCAGCGATCCCGGTTCCCGGTAGTCGCAGGCGATTCCCTCCTCCTCGATCACCTGGCGGGTCAAGGCTTTACTTTGAGAAGTGAGCGTCATCACGGCACGAGCCGTCTCCTGCCCAAACTGGTCAATCGCCTCAGGGTAGGAGATCGCTGCCCCGGCTCGCACAAAGCCTCCATTGCGCCCCGTCGCCCCAGACGCTGGGAAGTGACGCTCAAGTAAGGCAACATGAAGACCAGCACGGGTGAGCCAATAGCAGGTCGCTGCCCCGAGCAGACCTCCACCAATGACCGCCACATCGACGGTTCGTGGCAGATCGGTTGAAAGAGACACAGCCTGGGACGTGCTTTGCCAGTAGGAAACCGAGTCGTCGCTCTTCATAAGCGGTCCTTTCTCGTTGGGAAGAGATAGATGATCAAGGGCTATCCATGAAAGATAGAAAAGAGACGCTGTTCAAGTATAGAATTATTTCGTAGTGAGCGCTACCTCTGCCAACAGGATAGAGTAATAGAAATATAGAAGGAGAAATTCACCACCTGTATGATTGCGTTCTTCAGAGAAAAATGACTAAAGTGATAGGTAGAGGAAAAGAGATCCAAAGTGAGATCTGGCTGCTGCCAGCAGCAAAACGATGTGGAACCGAACAGACCAGGAAAGCAAGTATTGTCAGGCGTAAGGAGAAGGATACTTCTTGACTACCATGTTGAGGGCGGCACCAGGAGGACAAGTATGGCAGTTACCTACACCAATCGTAAAGGCCAGACGTACACGCTTTATAGGGGACAGACGAAGACCGGCAAGCCACGCTATTACTTTGGTCGCGTGGGCAAAAGTCAAGACGAACCAGTCACGGAGCTTCCACCCGGTTTCACGATCAGCGAGAGCGTCAACGGTATCGTCTCCCTGGTCAAAGACCGTTCCACATTGATCCTGCCAGAGGAGGCAGCAGCCGTCAAGGAAGCGGTGAAGTTGCATCCTGAAGCACGTCGGTACCGGATCGCCGTCAAGCACGACCGGATCGAGATCTACGAGCAAGTCGGCCCCAGTTACAATGCTCTCTTCAGCGAACTTCAGACGGTTGGAGGGTTTGCTCCGGACCTCGCTGAGCGGTTGCAGTCTGAGGAGGAGCGCTACGCTCACTACATGCCAGTATTGCGCTTCATCCTCCTTGATCCGACGCAGCGACTGTTCAGCACGCAGCGGATGTGCTACCTGGGCAGTATCGACGATTGGTTGGAGCTGGGGCAAACAGGACCCGTGGCAACGTTGGCCCATACACTCATTCCCACCCTGGGTACAGATCAGTTCTATGAACTCTGGTAAGCTAGCAGCGGATGCAAGAGCGACAAAACACATCGTAAGGTCTCGTTCGGCAAGACGTGCTCTTCAAAAGCATCCGCTACGAAATTTGTCAGCTCATCAGGCCCATAGCATCAGATGAGTGAAAGCTGCATCACTTGCGCTCCCAGTATCACTTTGAATAGCTGTCCCTATGCGTCCTCCGGCGTAGGCATTGTCTGTGTAGTACTCTTGTGCCGACTCGATACTGTTCAGATTTGACCTCTCTGTTATACTCATACTAAATTGCCTTCTCGCATGCAACACGGATATGAGGAAAATAGGTCATAGAGCGAATTGCATCAGTATCTTCTGATACTGTATTTAAAGCAACACAAAGTAGTTCTTGAAGCGTATCAAGT
>DAOTTD010000350.1:0-7195 GCA_034438015.1 Ktedonobacteraceae bacterium
TAACACCGTCTCAACCGCCGTCAGGTTCTCTCTTCTCGGACAAGATTGCTTCTCCGAGTGAAGACGCGTGCGCCTCTTTTCCGGGCTGCTCCTCAATTCCTCCTCTCTTCTGCCTTTTTTGCTCCCTATTCTGCTGTTTTTGCCCTCTCTCACTGGCTCAACGTCCAGTTCTGAGCGACTTTTGCTCATCAGGTCTGGATTAGCTCTTCCACAGGCTCGTTGCGCATTTCGTGGGAACAGCCAGGGTCCTCGTGACCGCTGGCAGAATAGAACACGATGAACGTATGGGCCGGGTGGCTCTCAGCCCGCTCTTTCTGAGAAAGAAAGCACAATCAGACTGATATTATCATTTCCTCCCGCTTCATTCGCCAGTCGGACTAATGTTGTACATGCTTCCTGCGGGGTCATCCTGGCAATGATCGGCGCCATTTGTTCCTCTGTAAGCAGGCTCCAGAGACCATCACAGCACAACATGACTTTGTCACCTGCTTGTATCTCCTGGACGGCGAGATCAGGGCAAGCGTCCATCTTTTCCTCTCCTCCTAAAGCCTTATAAAGCATATGGCGAGTAGGAGCATGTCGAGCCTGCTCAAGAGACTGCCCTCGGGCAATGGCCACCGCAACCGCTACGGAATGATCGGTCGTCAGACAGACCATCGTTGGCACAGCAGTGGACCTGGCAGGAAGAAGATACGCACGACTATCACCAACATGAGCGAGCCAGAGTCGCGTGTCCTCAATGACTGCCGCAATACAGGTGGTGACCATCCCCGCGTACTCCTGATGCTGTGAAGCAAGCTGGCGAATACGAGTATGCGCCAGCCAGAATGCTCGCAGCAGGCGGTCGGGGGGGACGCCCTTCTCCTGCTGATCATAGTAGGCCGTGAGAATGGTTTCCACGGCCACACGGCTTGCCACTTCACCAGCGGCATGTCCTCCAGCTCCATCGGCGAGGAGGTACAGGTACCCATACTGTTGCGCCACCTGCTCATGCCGTGGATCAGAGAGAGCCAGGGCATCCTCATTTTGCTCGCGTACGCGTCCAATCTCTGAACAGCTTGCAGCCGTGATCTGGAGTGTCTTCCTCTTATTAAAAGACCTATGGAGTAGATTCATGGGACGCCCTCCTTGTTCTCCTCCTCATGAGTGAGTGATGATGAGTTGCCCGGTAGCAGGGAAAAAGGGTGCAAAAAAGCTCCTGACCATGCCAAACTGGGCAGTATCAGGAGTTATTAGCAGCCATTGCAGTTTCGCCAATCATGTGTATTGGCAAGGCGAACTCCATCGCCGTTCTCTTCTTTACAAGAACTATATGTAATATACCATAGCAGAGGCTCCATTTTCAATCTTTCTTTCTGTTTTCTCGATGGTGAATACCCTTCCATGAGCGTCTTTTGTGAAAGAGGTTGCAGTCAGGACAAAAACCTTCTATACTTCCTTTGTAAGACCAAAGCGAACGGCCTCACGGCGATGAAGCTCGCCTCATGCTTCGTGCTAATAGCTTCTACCATCCGATTACCAATAGCAGGAAGGATGAGTGATGAAGCTACATACATCTCTTTCTCCGCCATATGTCATGACACAGCAGTAGAATCATTCTCTCCCTTCCATACGGCGTATTGTGTCGAGGAGTCCTCATGAGCGTGTAAGCAGGGCGGTGAACACATGGAACAACTACAAGAAGTCCACCAATATGATGCAAGCAAGCACAATGTGGCATCGGTAACCATTGATGTGGTGATGATGAGCATACGCCAACGCGATCTCCAGGTGTTGCTTATGAAGCGCCGTTCATGGCCCTTTGAAGGGATGTGGGCGATCCCCGGGGGCTTCGTGGACATCGATGAGTCCCTGGAAATCGCTGCAAAGCGCGAATTGCAAGAAGAGACAGGGTTGCAAGACGTTTACCTGGAGCAGTTATACACCTTTGGTGATCCCGGACGCGACCCGCGCACGCGTGTGATCACGGTCGTCTACTTCGCCTTACTCGCCTTCGAACGAATGCAGGCGAAAGCATCAGACGATGCAGCAGATGTCGGCTGGTTCTCGGTGTATAAACTGCCACCGCTCGCCTTCGATCATGAGAAGATTTTGCATTACACGCTCGATCGCTTACGTGGGAAGCTCGACTACACCACCATCGCGTTCAACTTATTGCCGGAGCAGTTCACCTTGCGCGAACTGCAGGAGGTCTATGAGATCATTCTACATCGGCGACTCGATAAACGGAACTTTCGCAAGAAAGTTCTTCCAACAGGAATCCTGGAAAAAACCGGAGGGAAAAAGATGGAGGGAACGCATCGACCCGCGCGCCTCTATCGCTTCAATCCCGGAGCTGAGGGCAAATTTTAGCGAATGGTTCCTTCGACGTCCCTTCAGCCTCTGAACAGGAATTCATATGCTAGACGCGATCGGTGTCGTGTGCTATATTTGCTGGAGAAAGATTTAGCCGTTTTCTACACATCTGGTGATGAAGCTCACCGACAATTGCCCAGCCGGGCTGATAGCTTCTATAACGCTTTCTGAAGTGTTGTAGGGGCTTTTTTGTTGTCTACAAGCAACCGAAGTAGTAGCCGGTTGAAGCAGGTACGCGTATGGATACAGATCGCTTCTTTGGCCCTCAATTTCGAGACGATACCTTGTTGAAACGTCGTCCCTGGTATGTCCTGGCGGTTGCACTCTTTCTTTTGAGCGCACTTGCCCATGTCCCTGTCGCCTTTCTCGCGGGATTATTTGTTCTGGTTATTGGTCTGGTGCCGGAAATCTGGTATCGTTCCGCACTACACCACCTCACCATGGAGCAGCGGGTCAGCCAACGGTATCTCTTCTTTGGCGAGAACGTGACGCTTTCCATCAGTGCTGAGAACAAGAAATTGTTGCCGTTGCCCTGGTTAGAGGTAGAAGACGAAATCCCTTCCTTCGTGACGGTGTTGACCGGACATGCCACTGCAAGTTATAAGGCGAACCGCTCTGTCCTGGTGAACGCCTTTTCTCTGTGGTCCTTCCAGCGCGTGACCCGCCATTACCAGCTCCATTGTACGGCACGCGGCGTCTATTCCTTTGGGCCGGTCACGATCCAGAGTAGTGATCCCTTCGGATGGTTGACGCGAGAAGAGCAGGTGGCTGCGAATGACACGTTGTTTGTCTACCCCCTCGTTGCGCCGCTTTCCTCATTTGGCCTCCCAGCTCGTCATCCCTTCGGAGAATATACGACGCCCCGACGCCTGCTCGAAGATCCGTTACGCTTCGCGGGAATACGAGACTACAGGATGGGGGATGATCCACGCCGTATTCATTGGAAAGCCACCGCCCGTACCGGGGTATTGCGCAGTAAAATCTATGAGCCCAGTAGTCAGTATCGTTTGCTCGTTGTCCTTGATATCAATACCTACACGGCCTCCTGGATGGGAGTTGACCCTGAGATACAGGAATTGACGATTTCCACCGCCGCTTCCATTGCGGTCTGGGGATTTGATCAAGGCTATGCCGTAGGTTTGCTGACCAATAGTTTGATGGTTCCGCTCTCTGACACGAACGTGATGGGAAGCGATAGTGCCTCCATACATCCCGCAACGACAACGCACACGTCCGTGCCCAGAGTGCGGGTTCCCTTTGCGAGTGATCGCGGACAGTGTAAACGCCTTCTCCTGGCGCTTGCTCGTCTCCTGCCCTACCTGGGAGAGCCAATCGACCAGCTCCTTGAGGAAGAACGTGATCTGCTCCCACGCGAGACCACTGTCGTTCTGGTCAGCGCGACTGCCGCCTTAACCAGTGCGACTATTGAACGCCTCATCGATATAAAGCATCAAGGGGTTAACATTCATCTTGTTCTTATCGGGGATCCAGAGCCTCAAGGGAAGCAAGAGACCTATGATATACCTATCTCACATGTAGGAAGGGAGGTGTGGCATGAGCTTGTCAAGACGCATGATGAAGCCGGACACAGTACGACCGCGCTCCACCTGGATTGAGCGTGTCGGCCTTCCTATCGCAAGCAGTGTCATGATGGCACAACCAATCGGGTTGGCTGTGGCCCTCCTTATGCTTCTGGTCGCACGAACACCAACTGCCTCTTCCATCCCGATCGGGCAGGTCGCACTCCTTCTTCTCGGCTTGCTCTGGTGGGCGATGTTCGTTGAGCATCTCTCTCAGAGGAGGCGGTGGCAGAAGTCTGTCGTTACTCTATTGCATATTCTGGGCTGGCTGCTCGCGCTGATTATTACGATAAGTCCGCACCTCTTTCCATTACTCATGGGACAGGATATTCTCGATGTGATTGTGGCGCTGTGTCTGGTCACATGGTTCTGGAGGCAGGGAATTCACTACGCGCGCCTCGGTTTCAATTATGGAGATCTAGCAACGGCGTTTAAGGTCAGCCTGGGTTTCCTCCTTGTCCTGTTACTGATCGCTGTTCCTATCCCCCAGACGCAGGGAATTCTTACCGCTTTAGAAGGAATTTTCCCTCTCTTTTTCTTGAGTGGCATCGTCTCGCTCTCTCTGGCGCGTCTGGGCCGTATTCGGGCGACGCACGGCCCCGATGGATTTCAGGCCGATCCCTCGCGAGCGTGGCTGCTTGCGCTCACGGCTCTCGGTGGTGTCATTCTGGTCCTCGTCATGCTTGTGAACGCATTCTTCTCATTCAGCTCATTTGAGTGGTTGCTCAGGCTGCTGACCCCAGTGTGGGATGCATTGGGGACGCTCATCAGTTGGCTGCTCTACGGGATCATTTTCCTGCTCACCCCTCTCTTCAACCTGTCGAGCTTTCTCTTCGGTCTCCTTTCGCATGGATCAGCATCGCAACCATTGCAGGGCGTACATTCTGGCAGATCTCCGCTGCAGAGTCCGCAAGGACCGCACACACTGCCACCTGAGTTGGTGACCATTGGACGTTGGGTCTTTCTCGCCCTGTTATTCTTGCTCGTGCTCCTGGTCGTCCGAAAAAGCGTACAACGATGGAGCAGGAACGATGAGGAAAGGCCGATCGAAGAAGAGCGTGAAACAATGGATGCCCGTTCCGTCTTCCGTGAGCGCTGGCAGAACTGGCGAGATCAACACAGCAAGCGACCGCCACGTTTTCTCGAAGCGCTTGACCCAGCATCTCTTCGTGCCCGCTATCGTGAGTTGTTGCGAGCAGTCGCTGCGACAGATACGACACTGGCAAGGCAGCCCGATGAGACGCCCCGTGAGTACGAAGAACGTCTGGTCAGGCATCTGAACGAGCATCACGAGCAGGATGCAGTATCTGAGAGCAGGCCAACCACTCCTGAGATGCTGCGTGAAGTGACAGACGCCTATACTCGTGAACGATATGGACTTGAACAGGTCGACGACCAGCAGCGTACTCGTATTGCGGCATGGATACCGTACATGATTCTACACATCACCGGAAAAACAACGAGAACGGCCCCGCAACGGCCTCGTCGTCGTGCGCAGCGAGAGCAGCACTTGTGACGAGGCCAGGGAGCTATGTTTTTCCACGATCAGCGATCAACCTGCAGGAATTGCCGAACGGAACTGACGGCTGACAACGATGAACAGTGGAATGGCGGCGAGTTCGGCCACAACGGAGAACGCAATCAGCAGTGGGAGTGACACTCCATACAAGATGCCGATCAGCGCACTGCCCAGGAACCAGAACACGCCATAGCCCGCTGTGAAAAGGCCATAGGCGGAAGCTCGTCTTTGGAGTGGCACCATTTGCCCCACAGCGGCGGGGACGATCGACTCATGAACGCCCATGCCCAGACCCCAGAACGCCATCCCAAGTAGCGCAGGCCAGAAGCCTCCCAGGAAGACCAGTGGGGCAAACAGAGCAGAGAGAAGCGTTAAGGGGATCAAGACGACGATCCCGACCCGATCAAAGAGGCGTCCGAAGATGAGCGATCCAACTCCACTTACGCCCATCGCAATCGAGTAGAAAATCGGAATCCAGGCACCCGAGACGATTGAGGTTCGCGCGAAATGATAGGCGATAAGTGGAAAGTCCGCAAAACCTGCGGCGACAAGGACAGCCCCCGCGAGGTAGACCCAGAAGAGACGTGGCAGCCCTCTCGCTTCTACATTCGGAGGGTTCGCCTCCAGCTCTTCGGGACGCGGGTAGAGCAGTCGTGCTACCACCAGGATGCTCAGGGTCATCACAGCAGGTACGAGAAGTGCGACAAAGGCCATCTTGTACTCACCACGAAAGGCCAGTACAGCGGCGACAACCAGTGGGCCGAACAGCGCACCGGACTGATCCAGCGCCTCGTGTACGCCAAAGGCCCATCCATAGCCCATCTCTTTGGCAGCATGCGAGAGCATCACATCACGGGGAGGATTGCGCGTCGCCTTGCCAACGCGCTCCAGGATAATGAGCAAAGCTGCCACCTGCCAGCTTCCGGCTAATGCGAGCAGCGGCACCGAGGCCATCTGTACAATGTACCCCAGGATAGTGATTGGCCAGAATTGACCAGTACGATCGCTCAAACGCCCCGAAACCAGGCGCAGACCATAGCCGAGCAGTTCCCCAAAACCGGTGATGATGCCAACGGCAGCCGCGCTAGCTCCAAGCAGAGCCAGGTACGGCCCGATGATACTGCGCGATCCCTCATAGGTGAAGTCCGCGAAAAAGCTCATCACGCCGATGAGCAGGACGAACTTGAGCGCTCTAGCCTTCAGAGATGATGATTTCATAACGCCCTTTCTCATGATTGAAGAGTGACAATTTCCAGAAAGAAATGTGTAGTCAAGGTACAAAAAAACTTCTACAGGCACTCCAACCGTTGATTGATGCTGGAGCGGTGTAGAAGCTATCAGCCCCTGTACGGGCGAGATGCGAGCCTCATCGCACAAAAAGAAAATTTCTCTTACTGAAACTATATCGAAACGAGCAACCGCCTGTCAAGGGATTTTATCTCTTGACGAAGCGTCACCGATCTCCTATACTTTGAGTAAGAAATGATCTTCGCGATGAGGCTCGCGTAACGCTCCTGAGCTAATAGCTTCTACCAGCTGTTTCATGGCACCCGGATCACGGTGCGGTCAGCGGTAGAAGTTTTTTTCTGCCTTGCTTCCTCCACCTATCCTCGTACGTATCATCTCAATAATTCGGGGAGAGAAAAGCGATCATCGGGTGGGATGCATAGTGTTGTAAGGTGCAGGGAGAGAGACCAGCAAGCGTGTACGCTTGTTCTTGCTGGGCGAGAGCATTTCTGTG
>DAOTTD010000351.1:0-12175 GCA_034438015.1 Ktedonobacteraceae bacterium
ACGAGGAAAAGAGGAGTGGACTCTCGCGCCGTGATTTCCTCAAATATTCAGCGGGAGCCGTCGGTGCGACGAGCGTTTCTGGCTTTCTCGCTTCCTGTGCCGCCGGTGGTTTTGGTGGTGGGAGTAGCAGCGGCAGCAGTGGCGGTGGCGCCGTAACCATTAATTTCTGGGATATGGCGTGGGGAAATAATTCTTATTTCGATGTCGGCAAGCAGTTGGTCAATGACTTCAACAATAGCCACAAAGGGATTAACGTCGTCTATCGTGGCACCCCCTGGGCGAACTGGTATCAGACTTTCACCACCGCGATCGGTTCGGGTACCCAGCCAGATATCAGCACTGGCGCCTCCTTTATGGGCGCACAGTTCTATGCCAGCCATGACGTTCTCGCCCTGGATGATGTCGTCGACGAAGTGAAGAAGAATGGGCAGTATAACGACTTCTTGCCCAACTCCTTCGCCCCGATGCAGTATCAAGGCCATACCATCACCTGGCCCTGGGCGATCGATATCCGTATTCCACTCTATCGGATGGATTTATTCCAACAAGCTGGTGTGAAGGTCCCGACCACGTGGGATGAGTGGAGAGCCGTTTCCAAGAAGCTGAGCGGAAACGGCAAGTATGGCCAGGTGAACTCGGGGGCCGATAATGTCGTCGAGCATATGCTGGAAACATTAATGATCAATAACGGTGGGGGGTTGTTCACGCCCGACGGCAAGCTCGATTTTGCGAACAATCCCCTCAATATCGAAGCCCTGCGCTTCTTCGCCAACCTCGTGCAGGATGGCTCGTTTGACCCCGCCAGCACGGGCTATCAAAGTGCCGACGCCATTCGCGCCTTTAACCGTGGTGATGCCGCCATGATCGTGGGGGGGCCTGGCTTTACCGCGCAGATGGACGCCAACATTGCCAAGAATGTCGGCGTCATTCCACCGATGGCGAGTCCGCACGGCACGAAGGGGACGCTCTATTGGGTAAACAACATCATTGTCTATTCTGGTACCAAACATCCTAACGAAACCAAAGCGTTCTTGCAGTGGTGGGTCCAGAACAACAAGCCCTTGTGGACCAAAGGAGGATGTAACCCCATTCCCATCCGCTCCTCCTTCTATCAGGACCCTCTCTTTGACACGACGAACTACAAAGTCATCAAGTCGCAGTATGTTCCGATTGCCAGGTCAGCCAACGCACAGGCAACCAACGTCTTTCCCGCGCTCAATCCCCTCGATGGAGACGGCACGCTGGTGACGCTGGGGCAGAACCTGTTGGGCAAGAAGAATTTCAACACCTCGATCCAGACGGCTCAGGCGGGTCTACAAAAGGTCATCGCCGCCAACCCCGGCTAATCTAGCCTTCCACGTCCAGGAGAGAGACGAGCCCGTGTCTCTCCTCGGGCTGGATGGGTTTAGTGTTCCATATCATATGGAGGGGACTACTGCTCCGGGCGGGTCCCTGCGCCTCGCGCGGGGCAACACGCCTGGCAGAAGTATTTATGACAGGATAAGGAAAGGAGTTCCCCATGAGCGTCACTCCGGTGACTAAAGAAGCTGGCAAGCTCGCGATCAAGCCATCGCCATCGCGGAGCAACTGGCGGCGCGTTGACATGCTGCCGTATCTGCTGCTGTTGCCGTCCATCGTGCTCATTGTTCTCATCGATCTCTATCCGTTTCTGACCGGCTTTATCTACAGCTTTCAGAACGGATCGCTCTTAGCGCCGGGCACCTTCGTCGGGCTCCAGAACTATCTGAGCACCTTCGTCGATCCCGAGTTTCTCTACTCGCTGCAATTTAGTGCGATCTTTGCGGTCTTCGGCGTGATAGGCAGTTACCTGCTGGGATTGGGCCTGGCCCTCTTGCTCGTCAAGAACTTCCCGTTGCGTGGCCTCTTCCGCGTCCTGCTGATCATTCCCTGGATCCTCTCCTCCATCGTGACCATTGTCAGTTGGCGCTGGCTGATCCAGGACCAGCACGGTACTATCAATGTGATGCTCAGCTGGTTCCACCTGGGTCCCATCTTCTTCTTGAGCGATACCAAATGGGCCGTGGTCTCCGTGATTGTCATCAAGATCTGGCGTAGCTTCCCCTTCATGATGATCTCGCTGATCGCGGCGCTGCAGACCATCGATACCAGTCTCTACGAAGCCGCGCGGATGGATGGGGCCGGGCGCTGGGCCTCCTTCCGCAGCGTGACCTTTCCGGGTATCCAGAACATCTCGATTATCCTGTGGATTTTGATGGCCATCTGGAGCGTCAATGACTTCGAGACGCCCTTCTTGTTGACGCAGGGCGGCCCATCCAATGCCACTGAGAGCTTGATGATCCTGGCGTACCGAGATACCTTTGCCCGCAACTCGGTGGGCTCGGGCTCGGCGGTGGCCTTCATTTCCTTGATCATCCTGATGATCCTGGCCATCGTGATGATGCGCCTGAGAAACCGCGAGTAGCAAGAGAAAGGACGTCCTGCTATGCAAAAGACGCTTACCGCACAGTCAGCAACCGCAAAAAGCAGAGATGCCGCCAGAACGACGAACCCGGCCCTGCGCAAAGCCGCGCTGAGGAAGTGGCTGCTGACCTTGCTGATGCTGGTCCTGGTGCTCATCCTGGACTATCCCATCTTTACCATTTTCTTGAATGCCTTCCGGTCGACTGCGGAGATTCTCTCCACGACGAGCATTATTCCGCAGCACCCGACTCTGGATAACTTCGTCTACCTGAGCGCCAGGACCAACTTCTGGGGCTTCTTCATCAGTAGTATGGCCGTCTCGGTGATCGGGACTATCATCAGCATCATCTGTGCGGCCACCGCTGGCTACACGCTCTCGCGCTATCACCAGCGCAAGTTCGTCAGTAACTATTCGCGCGCGTTGATGATGGTGCAGATGTTCCCGCTGATCCTGGCGCTGATCCCGCTGTTCATCATCTTCAAAAATGCAGGACTGGTCAATACCTACTGGTCGGTCATCCTGGTCTACACGGTGCTCAATCTGCCTTTCGCGACCTGGATGTTCGAGGGCTTCTTCGATGCGATCCCACGCGAACTGGAAGAAGCGGCTTTCGTAGATGGCTGTTCGCGTTTTCGCACGCTGACCCGGATCGTGCTGCCGCTCTCGGGTCCGGGCACGGCAGCGGTGACGATCTTCACGTTCCTATTGTGCTACAACGAGTACCTGATTGCCAGTATCTTCCTGCGTGATCCCGATACCATGACCATCCCGGTGGGTATTCAGATGTTCATGCAGCAGTACTCCACCGACTGGGGTAGTTTGATGGCGGCGGCCTGTCTGGCCTCTATTCCCACCATCATCTTCTTCCTGTTCGTGCAGAAATACATGGTTCAGGGCGTCGTGGCCGGAGCGGTCAAGGGCTAGTTCATCCGTAGAGACAGGATGGCGCAACATGCGCCCCGAAAGGATGCAGGAGTGACAATGACGAAGGTAAAAGTTGGCCTGGTCGGGTTGGGCGAGATCGCGCAGGTGGCCCATTTGCCCATTCTACAGGCATACTCAGACCTCTTTGAGATCGCTGCCTTCTGCGATATCTCGCAGGAGCTGCTCGCCGCGCTCGGGGAGCGCTACCACGTTCCCCCCGCGTGCCGATATACTGATTATAACGACATTGCGGCGCAGAGCGACCTGGATGCCATCCTGGTCCTCAATAGCGACGAATATCACACCGACTCGGCCCTGGCGGCCCTTGGGCATGGCAAACATGTCCTGATCGAGAAGCCGATGTGCCTGACGCGCAAGGAGGCCGAGTCGATCATCAAGGCGCGCGACGAGGCGAACGTCCAGGTCATGGTGGGCTACATGCGCCGCTATGCCCCGGCCTTTGTGCAGGCCGTCGAGCAGGTACGCGCACTGGAGAAGATCAACTACGCCAGGGTGCGCGACATCATTGGGCAGAACTCCCAGTTTGTGGAGCAATCCAGTGTCGTGTTGCGCCCGAAGGATATTCCGCAGGAGGCTATGCGCGATCGTGCGGAGCGTGCCAGTCGGCTGGTGAAAGCAGCAATCGGCGATGCTGCTACAGAGCTAGGGAGCACGTATCGCCTGCTCTGTGGCCTGAGCAGCCATGACCTCTCGGCGATGCGGGAGCTGCTCGGTATGCCGCAACGGGTGATCGCTGCACGCCAGACGGGCATCTTTCTGACCGCCCTCTTTGAGTACGAGGGCTTCACGGTCTCCTTTGAAACCGGCATCGATCACAACCGCCGCTTCGATGCCCACCTCCAGGTCTATGGCGAGACCAGAGAGATCCGCGTCCAGTACAACACGCCCTACATCCGTCAACTGCCCACCCGGCTCTTCCTGACCGAAACGCAGGGTGACGCCTATGAAGAGCGCGAGGTGCGACCAACCTTTACCGATCCCTATACGATCGAGCTGTTGCACTTCCACGAGATCGTCAGCCACAACACGCGGCCCAAGACCTCAGCGGAGGATTTTCTCTACGATCTCGATCTCTTCGAGATGATTATCAACGCGCTACGCAAATAGCATTGTGTGTTTGCTTTTCAAAGGGGTGCGTCCAATTGAGGAGATTGGGCGTCCCTGTGGAAGCGAAAGGGAGAGGAAGGATGGATCACAAGCCACTCAACATTGCGATCGTCGGCTGTGGCAACATCGCCCGCGCCTACGGAAAATCATTGCAGCCCTATCCACAGTTGAAATTGCTGGGCGCAACCGATTACATGCTCAAACTTGCTGAGGACTATGTTGCGACCTTTGGCGGAAAGGTGTATCCCACCCTGGAAGACATTCTGGCCGATGAAGAGGTGGATCTGGTCATCAACTTAACTATTCATCGTGCGCACGTAGAGGTGATCACGAAATGCCTGAATACCGGCAAGGATGTTTTCAGCGAAAAGCCCATTGCGCTCACCTCGGAGGAGGCGTGGCAGTTAGTCGAACTGGCAAAAGAGAAGGGCCGCCGCTTTGGATGCGCGCCCATCACCATCCTGGGCGAGGGGCAGCAGACGGCCTGGAAGGCGATTCGTGATGGCCTGCTGGGCACGGTGCGCGTAGCCTACGCGGAGGTCAACTGGGGACGCATCGAGTCCTGGCACCCTGCTCCGACCCCCTTTTACGAGGTCGGTCCACTCTTCGATGTCGCGGTCTATCCCCTGACCATTCTGACGACCATCTTCGGTCCCGCGCGCAGTGTGACCGCCTACGGGAAGGTGCTCTACCCCGATCGCGTCACGAAAGAGAGTGTTCCCTTCCACATCACGACGCCCGATTTCTCCATCGCGGCGATCGAATTTGCCAGCGGAGCGGTGGCGCGCCTGACGGCCAACTTCTATGTTGGTTTTCATAGCAAGCAGGTACGAGGAATTGAGTTTCATGGTGACAAAGGCTCGCTCTTTCTGAGTGATTGGCACAATTTTGATAGCATGGTGGAATATGCAGGCTTTAGTGGTACATGGCCAGACAGGAACACGAAATACGAACCGCTGCCGTATGTCAAAGAGCCCTATACGAGCAAAGAGAAAGATGATCCCCACGGAGGCGTCGAATGGTGCCGTGGTGTGTTGGATATGGCCGCAGCCATGCAGGAGAACCGTCCACAACGGATCACCGGTGCGCAGGCCGCCCATGTCGTCGATATCGTTCGCGCCATTCAGACGGCGTCTGGCGAAGGTTGTCGCGTGCAGATCACCTCGGAGTTTCCCCAGCCGGCACCCATGGATTGGGCGAAATAGTAGGGACCCGGCTTGCCCGGGTCCGGGCAAGCCGGGCCCCTACTTGCGCATCACATCAATATTTATGCTAAAATAGTTATGGGGAGATGTTAGAAGCAGCGCCTCCCTCTGGTGTATAACGTCGAGGAAATCGTGATTGAGTGAACACGAGTAAGAAAGAAAAGCATGACAACTATCCGTGATGTAGCAAGCAAAGCTGAGGTGTCGATCGCGACGGTCTCACGCGTCGTCAACGGCAATCGCCCGGTTCACCCGGATATTCGAGAGCGCGTGCTGAAGGCCGTAGAGGAACTCGATTATCGCCCGAACTTTCTGGCGCGGGGGCTGCGCCAGAGCAACACGTGTATGATTGGTTTGATCATACCCGACAACTCCAATCCCTTTTATGCTGAGCTTGCTCGCGCGATCGAAAATGCGGGCTTCGCGGCGGGATATAGCGTGATCCTTTGCAACTCGGACCTCTCGGATGAGAAGCAGCAGGCGTATCTCGATGTGCTCATCTCGCATAAGGTAGACGGTATTATACTGATCGATAACGAAAATGTCATCCCCAAGGGTCTTGATCGTATTCAGGACGAGCACATTCCCGTCATACACCTGAATACCGAGATGTTTATACCTACCCTTGATCAGATTATAGTCGACAACCTTCAGGGCGGCTGTCTGGCAGGACACTATCTGCTCGGCCTGAATCACCGGCGTATCGGTTGCATCAACCTCTTTCACTCCCATGTGTACCAATCATTACGTATTGTTGGCTTTCAACAGGCGCTGGCTGAAGACGGGATCGTAGTGGCTCCGGAGGCTTTTGCCTTCGGCAACGGGCGCTACGATAGTGGGTACAAGGCTATGCAGGAGCTCCTTCAACGTTGCCCCGATCTTACCGCTGTCTATGTCTACAATGATCTGATGGCGCTCGGGGCGATCAATGCGCTGCGTGTGGAAGGAATGCACGTCCCCGAAGATCTCTCCATTATAGGTTTTGACGACATTTTCTACGCTTCAGCCTTTGAACCCGCGCTCACCACGATAGCACAACCCATTATCGCTATCGGACAGGAGTGTATTGCCCACCTGGTAGCACGTATACAGCAGCCAGAGAAGCCGCCGGTCCACATCACGCTGCCTGTGGAGCTGATTGAGCGTGCGAGTTGCCGACGGTTATAAATGCATGATGTGCGCACCTCGACTCATTCCCGATCCGTAGGAGCCTGCCTTGCGCGGGCCGTGGTCATGACATTCACATCGGACTGAAGTGGCTCCCAGGGCCCGCGCAAGGCGGGCCCCTACTATTTTCCCTACCCCAAAAAATCTATCTACTGAAAAGTGTTGGAGAGAGAACTGGTGAGAGAGGGTAAATCGGGCTCTCAGTTTCGTCACAGCAAAGCCACAGAATCAACTCACCTGGATGTCCTATACTTCTTATGTGACATAAAGAGTAAGTTTCAGATCTGGTATAGGACGAGGCACATTGCTTGAGAGAGTCCAGGTTCGTAAAAGCATAAGCAGTTAAGAAACCCGTCACCGTTGATTTTGTCGTAAAATGGACCGTAGACAGGGGAAGAAGAACAATTGCCACCTCCTTCGCACGAAGGGTCAAAGATAGGTGGTTTGGAGGGTATTCCATTGAAAGCGCATATTCTCGTTGTGGATGATGATCCACGCATCACCAGCCTTCTGCGACGCATTCTCGCTTACGAGGGGTATAGCGTCGCAGTTGCAGCCAGTGGGCATGAGGCGTTGACGCGCTCGTTAGAACGAGCTCCCGATCTTGTCATTCTCGACATTATGCTGCCAGGCATCGACGGATTGGAGGTTGCGCGTCGCCTGCGTGCAGCAGGCGACAACGTGCCTATCCTGATGTTGACCGCGCGCGATGCCGTCTCTGATCGTGTGAAGGGCCTGGAGACGGGCGCCGATGACTACCTCGTCAAGCCGTTTGCCAATGAAGAGCTGCTGGCACGCGTCAAGGTCATCCTGCGCAGGAATCAAGTTGAGCGGAACGAGGTACTGCGCTATGGCGGCGTAGAGCTCGATACGGGCACCCGCGTCGCCTATCGAGGTGGTCGCGAGATCGAGCTCTCGCCAACGGAGTATGAACTGCTTGCGCTCTTCTTACGCCGACCGCGCCAGGTCCTCACCCGCGATACTATCCTGGATCGCGTCTGGGGTCTCGACTTCGAGGGCTCGTCCAACGTGATGGAGGTCTACGTTGGCTACTTGCGGGCGAAGCTGGAGGCCGAGGGCGAAGCGCGCTTGATCCACACGGTGCGCGGAGTGGGCTATGTTTTTAAAGAGTGAAAGACCTCCGGCGCAGCCGCCTGCTTATCAACGGCAACCGCGCTCTCTGCGCCTGCGGCTCGTGCTCTGGTATGGATCGCTCTTAGGCGTTGCCCTGCTCTTCTTCGTTGTGCTGGTCTGGGAACTGACGACGAATGCACTCAATCAAAGCGTGGATAGCTCCGTGCAGGCGGAGGCGCGCGTCGCCGACCTTGCATTAAGCCGCGAACTGCTCCCAACGGCACCTTACTGGCCCGCCCAGCTCTCATTGCACTCCCTGAGCTCCTACCAGGAGCCTGGCATTCTAGTGCAGCTTATCGATGCTCAGGGCATGGTACGCTACGATTCGGACGGGAACAACGCAACGAACATTCCATTCAGTGCCGCTACGGCACGTGCCGTGCTTGCAGGCCAGACGAGCTGGTATACGGCAGATGCAGATAAAGTGTCTGTACGCGTGGAGGCGCTGCCTATTCGTGCACCGGCTGCGGAGACGGCATCTGTCACAAACACGGGGGCCGTCATCGGTACGCTGCTGGTCGCGAAGTCGCTCACCGAGGTCAATGCGACCCTGCTGCTCTTGCACACACTCCTCCTGCTCGTCGGTGCGACAACGCTGGTGGGCGCGCTGCTCGGTGGATGGGCGATTGCCGCCCGCGTGCTCTCTCCTCTGACGGAGATGGCGAAGACGGCGCGTGCGATCGCTGCCATGACGGCGCAGGGGACGCGTGTGGGCAGTCTCAGCCAGCGCGTGAGGCGGCCCGGCGGCAACGACGAGATGGCCCAGGTCGTCGATATGTTCAACGAGATGCTGACCAATCTGGAACAGGCCATACGTACCCAACGTCGCTTTATCGCGGATGCCTCCCACGAACTGCGCGCGCCCCTCACGACCATTCAAGGCAACCTCGCCTTCTTGCGCCAGCATATGAATGAATTGCCGCCCGAAGAGCGGCGTATCATGCTTACCGATGCCCATGCAGAGACGCTGCGCCTGGCCCGACTGGTGGAGGAGCTGTTACTACTCGCCCGCAACGACGCCAATGTGGATATGTCCCTTGTCTCAGCAGAGAAAGAGACGACGCGCGGAGAAAGGAGACGCCAGCCTGTTGAACTCGATCGCGTTGTGCTGCAACTGGTGCGCCAGTTGCGTGGCCGGTTGCATGCTGAGAAGAAAAAACTGAGGCTTGAGGTCGGGCACATCGAGCCCCTGCGTGTGCGCGGCGACGAAGAGAATATCCGCCGTGTCCTGCTCATTTTGCTCGATAATGCGCTCAAGTATACGCCGGAGAACGGGCAGAGCGACGCGGGCCCTGTGGTCATCTCCCTCGAACGCGCCGGGAACGAGGCCGTACTGCGCGTACGCGACACCGGTATCGGGATCGACCCCGACGATCTGCCACACATCTTCGAGCGCTTCTACCGCGCCGATCGGGCCCGCTCGCGGCAGGGAACGGGACTGGGACTCTCGATTGCCCAGACGGTCGTGGAACAGCTCGGCGGTCGCATCACGGCTGAGAGCACGCCGGGTCGGGGCAGCACGTTCAGCGTCTGGTTGCCCCTCGCTTTATAGAGGTTTATTTCTCAGAACCGCCTCAGAATCTTCACAGAGTGAGTTCATATTGGCGCGCTATACTTTTCATAGTCTGAGGAACGCTATCACCCTCATCTCAGAAGGAGCTTAAAATAAATGTTTGCTGGAGCAATCTGGCCCTGGATCGGTTTTAACCTGTTCGTCCTCGTCATGCTCGCCATTGATCTCGGTGTCTTTCACCGCAAAGCGCACGCCGTCTCACTCAAAGAGGCATCTATCTGGAGCATCGTATGGATCACGCTCGCGCTGGCCTTTAATGCTGGCCTGTACTTCTTGCGTGGACCAGATCCGGCGCTGCAATTCTTCACCGGCTGGCTGCTAGAAAAGTCGCTCAGTGTAGATAACATCTTCATTTTTGTGCTGCTCTTCAGCTACTTCAGCGTGCCTCCAGCCTATCAGCATCGTGTCCTCTTCTGGGGCATCCTGGGCGCGTTGATCACGCGCGGCACCTTAATCGGTGTGGGCAGCGTACTGCTAGAGCAATTCCACTGGATTATCTACCTGTTTGGAGCTTTCTTGATCTTTTCAGGCATCAGGATGGCGCTGCACAAAGAGACCGATCTGCACCTGGAGAAGAACCCTCTGCTCAAGTTCGTCCGGCGCGTGGTCCCCGTTACAGAGGACTACGAGCGGGATCGCTTCATCATACAGCGGGCTGGCAAACTGATGGTGACGCCCTTGCTCCTCGTCCTGCTTGTCGTCGAGAGCACTGATGTGGTCTTCGCGGTCGACTCCATTCCGGCGGTCTTCGCGGTCACTCAGGACCCCTTCATTGTCTACACCTCGAACGTCTTCGCTGTCCTCGGTCTGCGTTCCCTATACTTTATCTTTGCGAATATCATCGACAAGTTCTACTACCTGAAGCTCGGCTTGTCCGTGATTCTGACCTACGTCGGGGTGAAGATGCTGGTGGAAGGTATCTTCCACGTACCGACCTTTCTCTCGCTGGTGGTCATTGCCTTCGTACTGATCGCTGCAATCGCTGCCTCTGTGGTGCGTGCCCGCCGCCAGGCTGAGAAGTCCGCTGTGCCAGAGGAACAGCCATCCTCTTCTCTATGATAGAGAAGGGGCCGCCCGAGGCTCGAATATAGTCAAGCGACGGCGACACCAGATCGCTGCTGATGAGATGGAGCAGTTGTGGACGCCCGATCTCGCCCTGTTCTATCGCCTGGCGTATGCGCCGGTAGTTGGCGTCGAAGCGCCGATTAAAGCCGATCTGCAGCTTTACTCCAGCGCTTTCCACAGCATCTAACGCCCGATCGATCGAGGCGAGATCGATCGCGATCGGTTTCTCGCAGAAGATGTGCTTGCCTGCCTGCGCTGCCTCCTCGATGATGTGGGTATGCGTATCGGTGGGGGAGCAGATGATAATAGCCTGAATCTCTGGATGCGCCAGGATATCATGGTAATCCTGCGTAGCGAAGGGAACGCCGTAGCGCCCGGCAGCGTCCTCAAACGCATCGGCTACCATGACGAGCTCGGTTGCTCGAATGCGCGAGGTGAGGTGTTCGGCATACGTAGTACCGGTACGCCCGCAGCCTATCAAGCCAGGCTTCAACGTACGTGCAGACATAGCTCGTCTCCTTGTTAAGGATTGCTCTCTCCATCTGCTGAGGGGAGCTGGTCATTGTAGCGCTGCTCTGCCTGTGTAAATTCCGTTGGCAGTTGCTGTATGTGCAGATCGCTCGCCGCAGCTTCGAACTCCCTGGCCACCTCGCCCAGCGCTGCACGCGCCTTCTCGTCGGTGCGCGCGAACTCGGCCAGTTCGTGGCTCAGTTCTTCCAGTGCCTCTCCTCCAGCCATCATCCCGGTGAGCTCCTCGCGACTGATCTCAGATTTGGCGAAGGTGCCATAGCTGCGTCCGCGATTAAGAATAGTAAAGTGGTCGCCGATGGGATAGGCGTGATGCGGGTTGTGCGTGATAAAGATGACACCCAGACCACGCGCCCGTGCCTGGGCGATGTAGCGCAGGACGACGCCAGCCTCCTTCACGCCCAGCGCCGCCGTGGGCTCATCGAGGATCAAGACCTTGGCGCCGAAGTAGACCGCGCGTGCGATTGCGACGGATTGGCGTTCACCGCCGGAGAGCGTTCCCACCGGCTGCGTGGTCTCGCGTATCTGGATGCCCATCTTCGAGAGCTCCTCGCGCGTCACCCGGTCGGCATAACTGGCGTTGAAGCGGCGGAATGGACCCCAGCCCTTCGTTGGCTCCGAGCCGAGGAAGAAGTTGCGCGAGATGCCCATCAGCGGAATCATCGCCAGGTCCTGGAAGACGGTCGCGATGCCGGCGTTGAGTGCGTCGCGCGGCGAGGTGAAATTGACGACTTTTCCTTCGACCAGGTAGTTGCCTTCGCTGGGTCGATGCACGCCGGAGAGCACTTTGATGAGCGTGGATTTGCCTGCCCCGTTGTCACCGAGCAGACACATGACCTTACCAGCGTCCACACGCATCGAGATGTCCTTGAGCGCGATCACACTTATGGTCGGCGGAGAGATTACTCTCTCCACCGCCAATTCAGAACTGTGCATGACACTTTTGCGTCACACAGCTCCTCAGTCTATGGTCATTTGGTATTGATACCAGCAGCCTTCATGGCCTTG
>DAOTTD010000352.1:0-6248 GCA_034438015.1 Ktedonobacteraceae bacterium
GAGAAAAGAAATGCATGAAAAATCTGCTCGGACTGCTTTTGTTCTGTCCATGAAAGTGGTTTTGAGGTTAAATTTTAGAACACAAGTACGCTATTGCCTATTTTTGCAAGGATCTGAGAGTTACCTCTGATTCTTCCCACAGGCGAAAAAGCCGTCCTCCGAAAGATCTATAACAACGCACGACTGCGAGAGATTGCGGCCCTTCACGATTTCGTCGAGTGGCGACCATGTGTGCTTGAAGAACGTCCTGACGAGCGGGTACGCCAGCTTCAAGAACAACTTGAGCGCATGGAACAGAACCTTGAGGAGGTCCAAACGCGATACGAGGCAGCAGAGAACCAACTGCAAGGGTTGAAGGCAGAACACGAGACAACAACCAGCCAATTCAAGCAGGCACAAGCGAAAATCCAAGAGCTCACAACGCTCAATGCATCTCAAAAAAGAAAGGAACGAACGACTCGGCAAGAGGCCGAACAACGTATTCAAGCCACGGCAGCCGCTATTGCGGAACGAACACCCAGTGAAACGCAAAAAATCATTGTCAACCAGGTCGAGTTAGGTGCCGGGTTTTATGGAGAGGCGGGAGCACAATCACGCGAGAGCTTTCGTCTTTCGCTCTGGCTCGCCGTTGCCGGAGCAGTCATCTTTTTCTTGACCGTCCTGGCCGCGGTCCTGATTTCCTTCCTTCGAGGTGAGAACACACTCATCACCATCATTGGATCGATTGCGGCTGCCTTGACAGAAGGACTTGCCGCTGGCAACCGCCTCTACAACCAGGCGTCGCGCCAGTTTGCTCACTTCCAAGTCGATCTCGATCGGATTAATCGTTCTTCGATGGGCTATGCAATGATCAGCGAAGAAGACTTTGAGAAGAAAACACAAACGCAGCAAGATGCCATCATCAAAGTGGTGAGCACCCTCCTTCAATCGTCATGAGAAGTGTCGTTTGACTCATCTGGTGGCTAGCAAGCTTTACAATTATAAACATAAATTTATACCTTATCTCTCCCTCAGAGAGACGTTGTTCTTCGCGATCTGCGGCGGCGTCCCTGGCCCCTGCTTCCCACCGGAAGTTGCCGCTGCTCGCTGCTGACACTCCCGATCACGAACTGACCGGATGCTTGCGGCTGTGCCCACTCTGGCACTGAACCCGTCTGCTCCGCGGTGAAGATCTCATCGCGGTTGGCATCCAGAAAGGTCAGCAGATCAGCCGCCGCCCGTCCGTTGAGCAGGTGCTGGCCCGTGGGTGTGGTGATCAGCAGCGTGTTGTCGGCCCAACGGAAGGTCAGCCCGCCGACCGTCATACTTTCCATCATTGCTCTCTTGTCTCCTGTTCTTCAAACTTGAAAAGAGCCACCAGGGCCGCTCTGACCTGCTCGCTGCTGTAGGGCCATGCCGCGCTGAACGTATATTTCTGAGTCAGCACACGGGCAACGTGGTACATCTCCTGATGATCCGCGCCGAAGACAGCAGACTTCCCAAAGAGCAGATCGTGGGTCAGATGAACCAGGGTCATTCCCGCCTGGGTTGGATCGCGAAAGGTGACGCTCTCTTGCGCGAGCTTGGCGATGAGAAACTGCTCCACTTCCTCGGCCACTGCCAGAACATGCTCATCCGGCAGATCCGGACGTAAGTCTGGATGTCCCGGCGTCATCGCGGCCTGCATCTGTGTTCGGCTATAGGGCCAGCGGGCCGTGAAGTCATATCCTGTTGCCAGGAGTCGGGCCAGCTCGATCCGCTGCGTATGGGGAATGGGAAGCCCTTTGCCCTGCAAGAAGCCGTAGACCTCCTCCACCAGGAGCAGTAATGCCTCCAACGGATTCTTTACTGGCTGCTCCACCAGGCGACGAAGCACCTGCGGCTCTGCCTGGCGTGCCAGTGCCAGCAGCTCTTCTCTGGTGAACGAACGCAGGGCAACGGTCACCCCTGGCGGAAGACGGTCAACGACTTCGGGTGGAACCTGATACGCAAAGGTGCGGCGTCCACTTCGTGTTTTGACGCTGAGTCCGGGTTTTGTTTTGTGCTTCTGCTTGCTCATAGTCTCTCTCTATTAGTGGTGTCTACAGCTTTTTTCATGGAGGCATTACACCCAAACTCCGAAACGAATAGCGAGGCGAATCTTAACGTACACATTGGTTCCGTCGTATCTCAGAGACGCGTGCGATTTAGGATGTTCCTCCTCTGTTGGAAAATCCGCCTTTTCTGGCTTGCCAGAAGACGTGAAGCCTCAGATTCTGAAATACGCTTGTTTTTGTGTTCGCGAACACAGGAGATCTAGCCGCGCTCAAGGAGGGCCTGGATGGTTTGCTGTATTTGTAGGAGTCCCTTTCGTTCCTCTTCGAAAATTGGACCATCCCCTACTAGGCGACAATACTTCTCAAAACGTTTCGTCGTTGCTTCTATCTGCTCGATTCGCTGAATCATCGAACCTTTGATAACTTCGGTCGTCTCCTCACCTGCTTTCAGAAGGCGTTCAACCGCAACCCGTACCCCATCCGTGGTGATCCGCTCTTCAAGAAAAGCTTGAATGATTGGAGCGCGGACTTGGGCAGCTCTTCCCTGTTCCTGCTCGTCGAGCACATCTAATCGTCTGAGGTAGCTCGCTGTACGTAAGCCCTCATCGCCTTTGACGATGAGCATCTCCTGGATGTCTGGAGCAGAACGGGCTGCTAGTTCGCATGCTGCAATATGGTCCCGTCCAATCCCCTCTATGCCCAGTTCTGCTGCGAGCTTCTCCTGGCTCCACTTGAAATCCTTTCGCAGGCGAATAAAGAGGTTGCCTTTTTCAATCGTATTGAGTTCCTGTCTCCCCAGATTCTCCTGGGCAGTCCCCAGCCCCATGCTCATTTTGTCATATTCAATCAGGACGACAGGAACCTCGGTGAGTCCAGCTTCTTTTGCAGCCATTTTACGAATGTGGCCTCCCATCATGGGGAGATAATAGTCATCTTGCTCGGGATCGCGACACACGAAGAGGAGTTGCCGGAATCCCAGCGTTTTTATGGAATGTACGAGTTGCGCATACTTGCTCTGATCGATCTGCTCACGGGTCTGGTAGTAACTATCAAGGATATGATCAAGCGGCACACGCAAGATAGTGCCAACTCCGGGAAACTCTTGTATAGTATTTACTGATTCCTGTGTTGATTGAGCAGCCTGGAGAAGAACCTGATTCATCTGATCAGGGAGTTGGACTCCCCCAGATTGTGCCCCCTGCCTTCCAGTGAGGACTCCTCCTGCAAATAAGTTGTGCAGATTCGTTGCTGCGGTAGAGGGCCGAGGCTTTCTTGCTGGTACTTTTTGTTCCTCTGGTGTTGACATCTGAGCTGTCCCTTTCCAACGAGTTCATCACTGACTGCATCTGCTAGGTTACTGCCTTTCCTCTTTTCCACAGGAGCCTTTCTCAGACATCTCTATGTGAAAGGATATTTGTGGCAGATCCATTTTTCTTCCTCTGAAGTTATTCTGCACCTGATGTTCCTTGCCGCTTGGCTATGCGCTCAAGCTTCTGGCGTTCTTTCTCTTTTGCAATTAACTCTCGTTGCGTGCGTAGTCCTTGTAGTGTTGAGCCAATAGCGTCTTTTGCCGGGCCTCCAACGATGGCAAGATATTCTGCCAGGAACGACCAGAAGTCAAGTGCCGGGTCACTCAAAGGATTATCGAGGACGACGACGGAGCGTCGATTGCTTGCACTCATAAACTTGTTCGGGTCATCTTTGATCTGTGTCTGGAAATAATGAATGTGATTTTCGTCGAGGATAGCCCGGAATGGATCAAGAATATCGCGATGCGCTTTGAGATCTCTCACCCTGGACATAAGGACACCAGCGATCTGTAACTTCTTATTCACCTTCTTTTGTGTACTGATGATCGCCTCGAGAATATTTTCGAAGCCCATTGCATTGAGTGAATCGGGAACAAAAGGAATGCAAACCCAATCAGCAGCATAGATGGCATTGATCGTGAGTAGATTCGATAGATCAGGGTTGGTGTCCAGAATCATATATTGATACACCTTGCGAAGAGGATGAAGGGCAAATGCTAGTAAGAATTCCCGCATTTGTCTTCCACGGAGCACTTCATCAGACTCAAGATCAAATCGGACTGGGATGAGATCGGGGCCTCGAATCACCTGTACTCCCTGATCTACATACTGCTGAAGGACGGTCTTTGAAGCAGGATCACCTGGATTGACGGGATAAGTCGGATTGAAAAAGGACCGTAGTTCCGGGTGATAGTATGTAGGCACGATAGCATCCCTCAGAGAACATCGTCCAGCTAGCAGATCAAATAATGAATGCTTGATTTCGCGTGGAATGTATCCCAAGCTATAGGTAGTATGTGCCTCTGGCCCACTATCGATGACAAGTACACGAGCCCCTAAAAGGGTAAGCATAGTAGCTTCATTAACAGTCGTTGTCGTCTTTGCTGATCCCCCTTTGTTGATACCGTTGACATGGATAGCTCCATCTCCTTCCTCAAGGGTATACAGCTCTAGCAAATTGATCATGTATCGTCTGCTTAGCGCACGTGAAAAGGGTCCCATGAAAGAGTGCGCCTACCCCTTTCTTCTCACTACAGGGCTACAGCATACGAGAACATTGTGTTCGCGAACACATTTTTCACCCCTAGCTCAGGTGGAGGGAAGAGATGAGCACCAGAGAAATTTACTTGATAAGTGGGCAAGTACTCATTCCAGTTACATTTTCTCCACTCCACCATTTCAATGAAAAATTGCAAAGAGGAGCGTTCACTCCTCTTCGCAATGATACCAGAATGTTTTCACGAAGACAACAGAGCGCTAGCAAGCAAGGAAAAGTACCGGAGAGACCGTTGACAAAAACCACGGAACTTCCTACAATGCCGTCATGAGTGAGCAACAACCAGAAACATCTACAACGCACAGCCAAGAACCGGCAGAGGTCACCATGACCATCGCAGAGCAACTGGGTGAAACCGAAGCAGCTCCGGTCTCCCAGATCCGCCGGGCGGTGAAGGCACTTGGCACTGAGCAGGCGTTGGCCTTGCTCAAAGAGACGCTCTCGATCCAAGCTCAGGGCGGTCTGATGCTCCCAGATGCATCACGTCGCCGCACTGCTGGAGGCGTCTTCTTCCACCTGATCCGGACCACGGTCCCCAAGCAGGTTCGCACGCGGATCTTCCTACCACCGCCGCCAAAGCCAGCGGTCGCTACAGCACCCGGAGCCACAGTACCCGAAGCCAAGGCCGCAGCGCCAGCAGCAGCAGTGCTCTCGCCACTGCGTTGGCAGGACCGCATCGCCGTCCTCGATGAGATCAACACCCAGAAAGGAATGCTTACCACCGTGAAAATCACCCTTGTTGGCAGGCCTGGCAAGATTATGGATCGGGGCACCTGCATCATGACGAAGATGGCATCGAGCAGTGTGCCGTCACTGCCCAAAGGACTCCCAGCGGTTCCTGCCACGAGCACCAACTACGTCGTCTACATCGCCAGCAAACAGTGGAAGAAGGTGGCTGAGGCGATCACCGATCCCGATGATATGCTCATCCTGGAAGGCTTTCCCCTGCTGGACAGTGAGACCAACAGCATCGCCGTTTTTGTTTCCAATGCCACTACGAAGAATCTCCAGCGGGCACAAAAGCAAGCAAAGGCTCCGACACCGGGAGAATTAACGACGTAGACCGAGTGCACCGTGCAAGGAGGACGCGATGCGATATGAAGAGTCCGGAACGAGAGGACACATTCAGATTATTCAGCAGGACGGGACTCAGATCGATGCTGCCGCCACAGGATGCTCTTGCCCTGTTGCAATGGCTCTATGAACGGCGCGATCGGTTCCAGGAAGCCATCTGGGGCAATCAACCCACGACAAAACTCTCTCCCCTGAAAGATCGCCAGGACTTGCCAGAGTGGATACAAGAAGAACGCTAGCACGTCACGGAAGCGAGCGTCTCTCGTTGGATCAGAGAGGGATGGATCGAAGCGGACAAGGTGTATGGCAAAAGTGCAAAGGTTGATGCTACCATATTTCGCCTCTCGTCCTCTCCGAAATGGACCAGCAGCGCGAGCAGATCATCGAGGAGAGCAACCGCTACTGGATGCGGTTGTACGTGAAGCTTCGCATGAAAGGACGAACAGAACAAACAGGGAGCCAATCTGTACTACGGCAGTCATCGGGTCTGAGAGATGGTGTTACTATGAGCATGGGTAAGGGAGAAGAGTGGTTCAGTACCGCTTTCCACCAAAGAAAGCAGAACAGGTGAAG
>DAOTTD010000353.1:0-8376 GCA_034438015.1 Ktedonobacteraceae bacterium
GGGTGCAGGAACGGTTTTGCGCCATGCCAGAAGATAGCTCTTTCCGCTCTGCTGGCCGTTCCTGGCTTCCTGTGAACTCACCCGCATAATTATCAAGATTCTGCCCATTTAATTCCAAAATTTACACAAACCATCCCGCACCACACGTCGCTTTCCGCTCTGGTCACAGATTCCTGATCCACGTGAGCGGCGGTTAGCGATTATCAAGCTCCATACCGAGGGCTGGACTCCTACCTCAATCGCTGGCTATTTGGGCACGTCGCGGCAGACCGTGTATGCAACACTCAAACGGTGGGTCGAAGAGCAGTTCGCCGGGCTTCCTGACCAGTCGAGTCGGCCTCACCAGCCCGCTACGAAAACAACGCTCAGAGCAATGCAGGAAGTCAAGAAAATGCAGGTCAATCCAGAACTTGGGGAATATCGTGTGAGTGCAGCGCTGGAGCAACTGGGGATCAAGCTTTCTCCCCGTACCTGTGGTCGCATTCTTGCGTTGAATCGAGAACTGTATCATCTCCAAATGCCGCGCAAGAGTGGACACCTGAAGAAAGAGATGCCCTTTCAAGCGGATTATCGGCATCAGTACTGGTCTGTCGATATCCGATATATCGATATGCATCAGCTAAAAAATGAGGATAAAATCTACTGCATCAGCGTTCTGGAGAACTATTCCCGTGCTATCTTGGCTTCTGCAATCACACGTCGACAAAATTTTGAAGAGTATATTGCGGTCCTCTATGCCGCGATTCGCAAACATGGGTGTCCAGAGACGCTGGTAAGTGACCATGGGAGCGTTTTCCTTGACCATCGAGCCATGCAAATTTATCGTGCTTTTGGCATTGGCAAGGAAGAAATTCAATTGCGGCAAGCGTGGCAAAACTATATAGAAAGCGCATTTAATGTACAAAGGCGGATGACTGACTGGTACTTTGAGACTGCTCAGACCTGGGAAGACCTCGTTGCTGCGCATGAAAAGTGGGTGTTCGATTACAACTTCCAAAAGCATTTCGCGCATGAGAAACGAGAAGATGGCCGTCATTCACCAGCAGAAGTGCTGGGCTGGGTCACTGGAAAGCAGTTTGAACCGGACTACATGTACCATGCCTTCTCTGCCATTTGCGAGACAAGGCGGCTTTCCAAGGCTGGGTATGCAAGATTTCGGGATTTCTTGATCTATGGGGAACGTGGTTTGGCCGGCAAGAAGACGCTGATCAACATCTTTCAAGACACACTGGCCCTGGAATATGGAGAGCATCCCCTGGCAAAATATTCGGTCGAGTGGCAGCCAGATGACAAACATCTGCGACGGGTGGGCAATCCGCGCCTTTACGATCACCCCTATCAAAGTCCACAGTTAGACCTCTGGCCGCCCGGCCAGGTTGAATGGTTTGTGATTATCCAGACTACTCCCTATGGAGCACGTCCACGACGCAAACGCGCTGCCCGGATTCTTGTGATGCAGCCTCCCCTCTTGACAGATGGAACTCAAGGGCAGAGGTGATGCTATGGAAACGCAACCTCGTTCATGGTGGCAGAAAATACGGCTGTGTTGCAAAAACTCTCGGGGGGACACGATGGGCGAGAAGCCTCACTTCCTGTTCAGCTTAGGCCGCCACTCCAAACAGGCTGGCGATGAAGGCGACCTGACCGGTGACGTTCCCTTTTTCCACACCATGCACCTGCCCCTTCCGAATCATGTTCATACTCTCATATCCTTGTAACGTGTTCCATGCGGTCTCAAAAGAAAAGAAACCCAGCCCTGGTTTGACGCGTCGTTTGATGAAGCGATGATCTTGTTCGATCAGATTGTTCAAATATTTGACTTGCCGCAGTTCACAACTGTCGGCAAGAGCCCCCTCGTCTTTCAGTTCCTTAAAGGCTTTGGGATAGGCCGCGTTCTTATCGACGTTGATCACGCGAGGAGTCGGCAGAGGGGGGTTGACCACAGCCGTAGGCCGGGCCACCTGTTCCTTTATTGTATGGGCTTGAGGAGCCGAATCAGAGGGGGAGTGCAGTGCTTTCAGAAAGAAACGTTTGGCGGCCTCGGCATCGCGCGTGGGGCTCAAGAGAAACTCGAGCGTGTTCCCGTCGGAATCGACCGCCCGGTAGAGATACATCCAGGTTTTGCGGATCTTGATGTACGTCTCGTCCACCTTCCACGAGTCGTTGCAGGCTTTGAGGTGAGGCCGAGAGCGTTTGTCGATCTCTGGGGCATAGCACTGCACCCAACGGTAGATCGTGCTATGATCGACCGAGAGTCCTCGCTCCCGCATCATTTCCTCCAGGTCTCGATAGCTGAGCGAATACCGGAGGTACCAGCGCACGCAGAGCAAAATAATCTCAGCCTCAAATTGACGCCATTTGAACGGGGTGGAAGTGTTCATGATGCAGGTTCCTCTCAAACACGAGAATAAGCCCAAGTGTACAGGATCGGCCTCATTTTTGCAACACAACCTTTCTACTTCGGCTCCAGCAGCGTTGCGAGTGCTCGCAGATCCCTAGAACCGAGTCCTCCGGAGATAGTGAGGATCATACCCACTCAGGGCAAACAAGGCCAGGGGGAGATGCAACTGACCATTATTGGAAAGAACTTCCTCCGCGTCAAATCGGTTCGACTTGTTCTGAATACTGAGGTCATAATAGCCAAAGAAATCGTGGTCAGTACGACTGCAGGGATTTCGCCGATTGACTGCAAAATCACCCTCGATAACACGCATAGCCTGGGACAGTGGAATGTGATTGTTATGAATGATGACGGAAAGGAATACACACTCGCCAAGGCATTCACTCTCACAAATTAATGCCTTCTTCCTACAAGGGGAGGTCATTGCACACGAGAAACCAGCAGCCTCAGTACCCAATAATTGTTCTCGGCATTCAGATTCGGGTTCATCCTCACATGGAAACGTCATGCGCAGTGGTGCGCCTGCGCGCATGACGTTTCAAAAGTGTGCCAGATCCACTTTTCACCCAATTTACCACCTCAGCCTGAAGGCATGTGGGTGCTCGTGCCGCATGTTTTATGGGATCAATGGGCTTCCTCTCGAAACAAGAAAGCCAGCTTAGATCTCTTCGCTCGCCTGCTGAAAGAGCTGGGACCATTGTTGGACGTAGGTTCGCACCAGCGCTCTTTCTTCATTGCTCATTGTAGCCATCTCGCTCATGATTCGGTCCACTACCTTCTGCAGTTGTGTCTGGTCTTTGTGCAATTTCCGCTCCAAGACGACCAGCGCCAACGCTGGAGATGGTTTTGAGACGCGTCGCTCATGCTCGATGACGGTGGTGGTCTCCTGAGCTGACGAGGACACGGGTGTCCCCGTTGCCTCTTTTCCCGCGGAGGCACCTTCTGCCAGGCCCGCTTGCAGCGCTTCGGAAGGCGGGGGTCCGGCAGAGCGGCTCTCTCCCGCCGGTCTCTGCTGATACCTTCTACGCTGCTGCAAGATGGCGATGACGTCGGCTGTTTTCAGATTCCGCTCGCGTACTTCTTCAATCAGGTAGGAGCGGTCCGCCTGGTCCTCCACGTTTCCCAGCTCCCGTATCACCCGGACGGGGAGATCGGGATCCTCCTCTATCAGCTGTCTCACATCTGGTGGGACGCGCAGCAGTGCCCGGTGTTCGTCGACGTGATCCTTGTTCTTCTTGAGCATCTCCGCCAGACTGCGCACGGTGTAGACTGGCTTGCCGTCCTCGTCCCTTTCTTGCAGGAGCGTCTCGTAAATCTCCGCCAGCTCAAGCGGGGTCAACTGCTCGCGCTGAATGTTTTCCAGCAGCGCGATGCGCTTCATCTTCGCGTCGGAACACGCCTCAAGAATTTCCGCTGGCACTACCGTCCAGCCAGCAAGCTGTGCCGCGCGCCAGCGGCGTTCGCCTGCTGCTATCTCATACATCCCCGCTCGAGAGGAAACGCGCACAAGAATGGGCGAGAGCATACCCTCTTCATTGAGAGAGTCAGCCAGTTCCTGTAACTTCTGCTGATCGAAACTCTTTCGTGGCTGGTAGGGGTTGGCAGTGATGCTCTCGACGGGGATGTTCCCATAGGTGCGGCCAATGTCCTCTACGATCGACTGGACGGCCTCCTCGACCTCTGGAAACGCGTTGGAGAGCGCTGTCGAGGTGACGCTGTCGGAGACGGGAAACATATCGTCCAGGCCGAATTTCTTCTTTGATCCCTTCGCCATCGTTACTGTGCTCCTCCTGTCGGTGTCGTTGGCTGCTTCTTCGCCGCCTTCTTCCTGGCCTGATCTTCCTGATAGATGGCGAACAGCCGCTGGTAGGTCTGCATCGCTGTTTGCAGCCCGTCTGCCCGGGTCCTGTGCAGGAGTTCGATCGCGAACTTCCAGTACTCGAGGGCGAAGCTACTGTAGGGGCTGGCGAGGATAATGTTCGTCCGACTGTTTGTGGCCTCGCCGAAGGCTGCCCCTTCGTGAATTACCGTGTCGAAGCTGGAGGCCTGCATCGTGGGATAGCGCGTGTTGATATCGGGCAAGAGACGGTCGCGGACGTGAGCCATCACGTCCTGGTGTGATGCGTACCTGACCCGGGTGAACAAAATACCGGCGATACTGAGCTGTTTGTTCGCTTTCTGGGCCCGCACGACGGATCTCGCGAGCGCAATCATGCCCTGAGTCGACCAGGTTTCCGGAGTCATCGGGATAATGACCGAGTTCGCGCTGTAGAGCGCGTTCACCGTCAGCTTCCCCAGGCTTGGATTCGTGTCAATGTAAATAGCATCATAGCGCTGCTCGACGTCTTGAAGGACATCACGCAAGAGTGTTCCCCAGGTTGGGTTCTCTTGTAGTTCACTGTCAGCGCTGCTGGCGAGGATATTGTTCGGCAGGAGGTCCGGCCCCTGCCGCGCCTCGCTTCGAGAGGCAATGCCCAGCGCTTCCATGATCCTGCCTTCCCTAGGATCAAAGAAGACGCCGGAGGCGGGATCGAAATAGGTGGGTTTGAGCGCCTGGTCGAGCGTCGAGATCCCCTGCATGACGGTGTAGATAGTGTGCTCCAGGTTGTCGGGATTGTACCCCAGCGCGTAGGTCGAGTTCCCCTGTCCATCCATGTCTACCAGTAAGGTGCGTTTGCCGCAGAGGGATGCCATCACTGCGCTATTGATGGCGGAAGTGGTTTTGGTCACGCCTCCCTTCTGATTGGCGAACACGTACTTTTTTGCCATGCAGTCTGCCTTTCTCTAGGTCACGACGAGAGACCCATCTCTCCAAACGTCTTCGCTCATTATGACAGGCCAGCTTTCACTTTTCAAGCCCCTTGTCTGTATAAACAGACAGGCCAACGGATGGCTGACCTTTTCCTCTCCATACGAATGGACAAAGACTTCCGTTGCCAAAAACTTACCCATTTCTGGACACCAGGCCCGTCAACAGTGTTTTGTTCTCACTTCAACCAGAGCTGCCTCGTTTCCGAGGTCTTATGCTCTGTCCATGAGCGTCAATTCCGGCGCAACTCGCCGTACTCCAGAGATCTTCTTGTGCCCACCCTGCCAGATTTTTCGCAGCATTGTAGTCCCTGTCGGCAAGATAGCCGCAATCCAAACAAACGAAGACCCGATCAGCAAGCATCAGGTGCTCGTTCACCCATCCACAACACGAGCACGTCTTTGAAGATGGTGCCCATCGATTGATGAGGCTCGTAGTACTTCCGGCAAAGCCCGCTTTGTAGGTTAATTGTCGTCGGAACTCCGACCAGCCCACGTCGGCCACGGCACGCGCTAAGCGGCGATTTTTCAACATGCCTGAGACGTTCAAGTCCTCCAACGCGAAGCAACAGGGCCGTTCTCCATCGGGCTTGGTTTTCGCAACGATGGTCGTAGTGGCCTTGTGCAGCACATCGCGTCGGATGTTCCCAATTCGGGCATGCACCTTCGCCAGTTTTTGGGCGGCTTTCTTGCGGTTCGCACTGCCTTTCTGCTTACGAGAATGGGCGCGAGAGGCGCGTCTGAGTTTCTTCAAGCCCTTCTTTAAAGCACGAGCATTCTCAAAGCTGGTCCCATCGGAGAGACAGGCCAGCCGAGAGAGTCCGACATCGATGCCTACCACAGGACCTTTGGCTGGACTGGGATCAGGCTGGTGCTCTTCCACCTGCACACTCACATACCAGCGACCCGCCTTCTCCGAGACGGTAGCCGAGAGGATTTTGACGACTTGAGTTGGCAGATATCCATGTTCTTTCAAGCGCAAGAGTCCCAGGCGGGGTAATTGAATGGCTTTTTCAAACACGTGAATACTGCCAGTCAGTCGGAAACTGCCCAGCCCTCCCCTCTTTTTTGACTTGAAACGAGGGTATCCGACCTTGCCTTTGAGCTTTCCTTCCTTCTTGAGTTGCACCCGCTGGAAGAACCTTTTGAAGGCTTTGTCCAGATCGCGCAGCGCCTCTTGTGGAGCCGCTTTGCTGACGTCGTACATCCAGGGTACTTCTGTTTGTTTGAGCTTATTGAGTTCCCGATGGAGTTCCATCGCAGAAATAGAGCGCCCTGTCTGCTGGTAGACCTCTTGCTTGCGCTTGAGTCCCCAGTTGTAGGCCCACCGTGCTGCCCCAGCATGCTTCTTGCAGAGCGTGATCTGGTGGTTATTCAAATCCAATTCAGTTTTGTAGCCGCGTATGCGTCTCATGGGAGAGCTTGCCGTCCTTGGTCTTGCCTGAGAGTGTCTGCCCAAGAGAAGTATTCTCTCCTGGGCGAGCAAAACCGGCGAGGGGAGAAACGTCTACAAAAAAGCTTGAATGTCCAGGGAATTGAGAACCAGTTTCAACTCCTGTCTGTTTATACAGACAGGACAGGGGTGAGTCAAAGCACATTTCCGCTCTTCTGGCACCTCAAGAGCAGTGAAGTCAACACCTCCACTGCTCTTGAGTTTGAAAATCGTTGTGGGCCCTACGTGAAAATCGACTTCGCTGTCAACATTAACCTCCCCCAATCAGCGCGTCTTCTCACCAGAAGGATGCCCCGGTCTCTCCATCTCGTGCACCGATCTCGATCGTACTGGTATGAATGCACTCAGGGACGCTGCTTTTGTACGTACACTCTCCATCCCTAGCATTGTACCAGAGCCTGAACAATCTTTTGAGGCGCTCCTGCAGGACGTCTCGCAACCCTACAGAGGGCGTCGATGGTCATAAGCTCTGTGGGAACAGTTAAAGGGTTTGCAATACCATTGACAGCTCACTCTCGCAGGACATGCGTTCCGTGACGCCTGAGGCAAGGAGAAAGGATCCTCTCAATGGGTTCGTATCCGCTCTTTTGTCTGTACAAACAGACAAAGCATTCCCTGTGGTCTCTCGCGGAAAGGAAACAGCAGTGTGTGCAAGCAAACAAGGTTTCTTTCTACACGTGTATCCCAAACAGGGGTATCCTCTGTCTGTATAAACAGACAAGATGTGACACTCCGCGTGGGCTGGTTCGTTCTATCAACAGAGAGATGTACTATCAGGAGGAAATGATATGGAGAGTATTACGGTCGGCGGGCTGACCTTCCGTTGGACCGAGAACACGCTGCTGATCACCACACCGACGGGTCAGCACCTGCTCAACGGACGAGCGGCCGCTGACCTGCTGGTCTTTCTGGATGCCAACCGCGACGAGATCTTCACGGTTGAGCAGGCGGGCGAGGTACCGGGATGGGCACAACCGCAAGCACCAGGTCGCTACGTGATCGGGAGCATCACCAGTAGCGAGCAGGAGCGGCAACTTCCAACGGGAAACAGGAACCCGAGTCGTCGCCGATCTCGAAGAAAAACGTCTCTCTGAGGATGCCATACCGAATTGTGTGTAACGGTACATAGCAGAAAAGCCCGGAAGCCAGGTCTGGACTGACTTTAACGCCTTCTCGCTCCACACCATTACACACAACTCGGTATGGTATCCTCTCTGAGGGGAGAGGTAAGGTGTAGTTTTATTTTCATACTCACAAAGCTTGTGGCGACAAAAAGCAGGTACCAAGTCGGTTTGGGATGCTCTCCGAGAGCTGCAGCGCTTTTTCAAGGAGCAAGCGCTACTGTTGGGGATCTCTGTGAAGCCTGGCATGAAAGGACGAAAATAACAAACAGGGTGCCAATCCGTGCTACGGCGGCCATCGGGTCTGAGGGATGGTGTGACTCTGAGCATGGGTGCGGGAGAAGAGTGGTTCAGTACCGTTTTCCACCATTTGAGGAACTCAGCACATCCTATACCCGTTATGCCCGCCATCCTGCCCTTCCTGTTAGCTTACGCAGCACTACCCCTGGTGGAAAGATCAGGAAACCAGGCTCGCTTTCCGTAATGGCGCAGTGACCTCGTGAAGTGAGGACACCGTTTCTCGGTACGATTGCCACATGTTGGTCTCGTAGTAGGAAAGAGCATGTGCCTGGCAGAACGCCCTGACAAGACGC
>DAOTTD010000354.1:0-4454 GCA_034438015.1 Ktedonobacteraceae bacterium
CTACTCGCAAAGCACGTCTGGGTCTTCTTCCCGCCGGAAGTACTACCGTCACTGAGCTACCGCAGCAATAGCTTGCTTTTGCCTTTGAGAACCTCTACAAGATATTGTCGGCGGATTGGATTTTCCAATTTGGACACATATGCGCTTAAGCTCAGAAGGATGCTCGTTTTTGAATTCGCCAACAATATCATATTGCGTTGGATCGCCGCGTAGGCGAGGTGCGCGCTGTCAACCTGGGTAGTGTGAGCAACCCGGTCACGACAGGCTTACAAGCGAGCTATGTTCTCCTCGATGCTGACAGCAGTGGCTACTCCATCCAGTTCCGACGTGTGGATTACGACCGCGAGGCCGCCATTAAAGCCATCGAACCAGAATGCTGTGAGCGTCACATTTCGCCCCTTCAATGATCAGCAACTCAACGAAGACTTGACAATCCTCTGCGAACGAGTGAGCAAGGCGGCACCATACTTGCCTGATGGTCGGCGTCTTCTCTTCACAGTAGGAAACATCCACCGTCCCATTCTAGATCAGAACAAACGACGGGTGGCCTGAGACCCTGCTGACGAGGAAGGAGAAAACGGATCTAAAAAGAGAGAAACAGAGCAACATTTCTTCGGGGAAGCTGCTCTCCTTCTCTCTAACGTTCCCGTCGGTATGGAGCCTGTTACCCAACTTTGACAACGCGCATCATACCAGCATTTTCGTGGTAACGATTGTGGCAGTGGAATGCCCAGGAGCCGGGATTATCCGAGATCCAGTTCATTGCCAGTTTTTGCATAGGATCCACCAGTACGGTATCTTTTAATGGACCACGTCCCGTTCCATTATCAACCTGAAAGAAGTGCCCGTGCAGGTGCATGGGATGGGGCATCATACTCTTGCTCTCGAACTGGAAACGAATCAGTTGCATTTTTCCTACCGCGATCTGTTCAGCCTGTGGGAATACCCGGTCATTGATCTTCCACACATACTGTCCCATACCTCCACTGAGCTGTATTGGGATGAGTTGATCGGGATTGCCTGCTGGTGGAACGACGAGTCCCGGGGCGGCCTTGAGCATATTGTATGTCAGCATCTGGCGCATGAGTTCAGGCGGAACAGAGGTTGCTGGCGGCAGTGGAGCTGTGCTCCCCGTATAGCGCAGGATGGCGCGTACCATGCTTTTTGTGCCCTCAACCTGAGCAGCAAGTTGCCAGACACCAGGGTTATTGCCGGAGACAAGTACATCGTAGCGTTCACCCATGCCGATACGTATCGCATCGACATCGACTGGCTCGACCGGTTGCCCATCGGTATGGGTCACCGTCATACGATGTCCCTGGAGCGCGAGACGATAAATCGTGGAGGCGGAGGCATTGATGAAGCGGATGCGCGCCTTCTGCCCCTGGCGTATCTGCATTGTGAAGGGGTCATCACTACTCTTACCATTGATGAGATAGAGTGGGTAGACAATATCGGGCGGGACTTGCATTGACTTCATATTCCCGTTACCCATTCCTCCCATACCGCCCATACCCCCCATGCGATCTCCTCCTGCAATCAACTGTTTCATGGCATCCTCGGGTGTCCCTGGCATCCCGTCGAGCCAGTCATCCAGCACGACGACGAAATCGTGGTCGTAATTCATGGCCTCTTTCGTAGAATCGACGATCAGCGCTCCATAGAGTCCACGATCCAATTGCAAACCGGCATGAGAGTGATACATATAGGTTCCGGCGGCAGGCACGAGAAAGTCATAGGTGAAGTCTTGCCCCGATTTGACCGCGGGCTGCGTGACATCCGGGACGCCGTCCATGGGGTTGATCAGCGGCACACCATGCCAGTGAATAGTAGTACTTTCCGGTAAACGGTTTTTCACGGTGACACGCAAGGTATCACCCTCAATGAGCCTGATCTCCGGTCCCGGTAGCGTTCCATTGTAGGCCCAGGTAGAGATGTTCCTTCCACCTAGAGTGAGATTCACAGGTGCAACTTCAAAGGTGTACTGCCGAACTCGTCCAGTGCTTGCGGCACGGGGAAACGATGGACGCACTCCTATATCTCCCCCATCAAAGGGCCATATTCTTTGCCCACTCAGAGCCAGAATACCCGCACCTGCGCCCAACCCTATACCGGCCCCTAAACCTGCAAATATCAAAAACTCACGACGAGTGGAACGTTGTCTATAATTTTTCACGTTTGATCCTTTCTTATCTCCCCCGGCTCAACGGTGTAGTCGGGAAGTCCGGGTAAAGTAATTTAAGCATTCGTACAGAATGAGATATCATAAAACTGCCTGGTACCCTTTGTGATATCTCTACCATAGAGGATAGTACCATGCTATCATGTATATATTCGTCTAGAGAGATAACAAAGTAGCAGAAAAGTACCAATGGGCAATGGTGCTTCCATCAAATGAGACGCATTTCTCGCTCTCCGGCTACTCCATATGTTATTGACTGCACCGAGAGTAAGGTGCGTGTCAACTTCAGGATGAAACGACACCCTATCGTCGAAAAGACACTGAAAGGCTTTCAGGGAAGCATCAGTGGCAACTCAGCCAGGCATCAGGAAGGGAAGCTATATTTACCTGGTAGAGGAGAGGAAGTTTTCAACAATGAAAGCGTTGACAGAAGCTCTCGCTGTCTGATTTCACATGGCTCCTCCTTGCTGATGGCAGGAGTGCAGTAATCCTGTTTTGGCTTGAACAATGACTCGCGGCAGCGGCGGGCAATCCTTCAGAGGAGATCAAACAGCGAACAGGCTTCGGAAAGAAGGTAACCGTGAAGAACGATTTCATTCCGGCTCTCAGCACAGATTGGTTGACGCCCTTCTATGATCGCGTCATTGAAACCATGGGCTGGGGACGTGCCTTGAAACGTCGTGTCCTGCAAGACATCCACCTGACTGCTGGAGAACGCTTGCTTGATATCGGATGCGGGACAGGAACACTGCTCCTTGAGGCCATACGTGAGACACCTGGTGCCCACCTGACAGGAATCGATCCTGATCCGCAGATCCTCTCCCTGGCACAAAGAAAGCTTCAAGCCTATCCGATTGAACTGCTGCAAGCGTCCGCAGAACAGCTACCCTTTCCACCGATGTCATTTGACGTGGTGGTCAGTACGCTCGTCTTTCACCACCTGCCAATAGAGAGCAAACGAGAGGCAATCGCTGAGATTGCGCGAGTGCTCACGGCAGAGGGCCGCTTCTTGTTAGCCGATGTGGGTCCTGCTACAACGCTTCCGCTCAAGATTTTGACTGCGCTTCTGCTCTCTCTCGCAATGCTTGTGCACTTGAAAGAGGCCAGGTCTGCCCGGGAGAATCTCCAGGGGGTCTTACCGCTTCTTCTCAAAGAGGCAGGCTTTATGGTTAGAGAACCTGTATCACGTTATCGAGGGATTCACCTGCTTCTCGCCACCAAAAATAGGCAGTGAAGAGAGGAAAAAGAGAGAAAGATGCTGTATTCTCTTTCCCGTTTCTTCTCCAAGGATGCAGACAGACTCCCCTATTGCCGAAAAAAGTACGCGGATAATTCTTCCGATGACAAGCAAGAGGAGATGATGAGCATGACACGTAGATCTGCGACACGTAAGCGTCCAGCAGGAGCGGCAGCGCTGCGAAGTGATGTCGTCCAGACGGACACCTCAGCCCGAACGTCCGGTGGGTTCACGACCTTGCTCGCGAGTGCGACGCAGCAGATTCTGGCGGTGACGTACTGGTTCGATACTGTCCCGCATCCGGGGCCCTATCCTGTCACGGTCAGGTTTACCGGGCGCCGCGTCGATGTGAAGGGGCGGCTCTCGTCTGGCGATCGCTTGGTCCAGGACGAGACGATTGAGGAGGTTATCCCCGGGAGTGGTCCGATCTCACTCACGGCCCGTGTGCGCGGCATCAATGCGGGTGAGTGGGTCGTGACAGCGCACATGCTGGAGTCCGCGACCTCTGCACAGAGATCGCGGGAGAAAGAGAACGCGGTCCCTGCGGCTGGTTCGCTGCGTCCAGTCGTTCGGTTGTGGCGCAGGTGGGCACCGGACGCTTCGTCGGACGAACATATGAGAACGTGCCTGACCCCTTTCGCCCATGTGCCGGGGATTCTTCCTGGCATTTGGGGAGCGATGGTGACGCTGGGCATGATTGTCGCGCTGGCGCTCCAGGGTCTGGTGATTTCCGCCCGCCATCTTGCGCTCGGCCCCTGGTGGGTGGTCACACTGGTCGGCATTGTGGTCGGCATCATCGGTGCAAAGGTGTGGTATATCGTCCTTAAACGGCGCGAGCACCTCATGAATGGTTGGTGCATCCAGGGGTTCATCGCCAGCGCACCAGTGGCAGCTGTGATCATGCTCGCGGGGCTTCATATATCAATCGGAGTCTTTCTCGACGTGACGGCTCCAGGTCTGTTGGTCGCCATGGCAGTGGGTCGTGTGGGATGCTTCTTCGCCGGCTGCTGTGGAGGGCCGCCGACGGCGTCAAGC
>DAOTTD010000355.1:0-3519 GCA_034438015.1 Ktedonobacteraceae bacterium
CGCCTACAACGAAACCATCAGGCAGGCATATGTAATGGATGCGTTATGTCATCTGCCACGCCCAGTCATTCTGTATGTGGTCTCGCCAGATGATACCAAGATGTGGTTAAAATTACTAAGAGGGCAGGGGTTTGAGCGTATTGCCGCATTTAGCGGTGAGACAGATGCGGACGAGCGACGCACCGAACGATTACTACGGCAATCAGGACTGCCGCGCGAGAAAACCCTTCGCACCTTCCAGGTGACGCGCCTCTCACCGGCTCTGCAACTCCAGCTCGAACGGCTCAAGAGTGGAGCCTTTCTGGAAAGCGCAACCAATGTGATTGCCGTGGGTAAACCAGGCGTCGGGAAGAGCCATGCCTTGGCTGCCGTTGCTCACGAATTGGTGGTGCAGGGCCATGCCGTGCTCTGGTGCAGCACGGCGGGCCTGGTGCAACGTTTACTGGCCGCCAAGCGCGATCTGCGCTTGCCCCAGGAACTCGCCCGCCTGGACAAATTCGCCTGTGTCATCCTGGATGATATCGGCTATGTCCAACACGATCGCGATGAAATGGAGGTGCTCTTTACCTTCCTGGCCGAGCGCTACGAACACAAGTCGGTCATGCTGACCACCAATCTGGTCTTTTCCGAATGGCAGCGCATTTTCAAAGATCCTATGACCACCCTGGCGGCCATTGATCGCGTGGTTCATCATTCGGTTATTCTCGATATGATGAGTGAGGAGAGTTACCGTGCAGAAGTTGCCAGTCAGCATCACCTCTCTGAGGCGACCGGTTCTGATCCTTTGAATCAGAGCAAATAGTAATCGTTGTCGGCTTTTCTAGTTGACATTTAACAATATGCAATATGTCGAGCTCGGTGCGTGAAATGCGCACCGTTATGGCAGCGCGAGCAGCATCCTGTAAGCCAATCTGTGTTTGAAGCCAGCGTAACAGTTCTGACTTCCCAGAACCTGCGGCGCCGTACAGCACAAACACTCGATTGCCCATTACAGCAGGGCCAGGCGTGAGGAGTCGATGCAACAAATCTTGCTCAGTGACTGTGGAAGAGATGTTAGCACCTCGGTATTGAAGCTGAATAGGAAAATGAGTGCGTAGGAATTCAGCTGATCCGGCGAGAAAGCGTTGATCAGCGGTTGGAGCAAAGACTTTTGTGCCGACGGGGGAAAGACAAGGCAAGTCTAAGCGTTTGCTACCATTTAAATCAGAAGTCTCATATCCCGTAGTCATACCAACTCTATTCCTCTCACATAGCGCGTGCCGAAATAGGGCCGGGAAGGCGAGTCTTGCTTAGGTAGCAGGCGTATTTTTCCATCCCGCGCCAATTGTTCCAGCGCATAAGACACTGATCGAGCGGCTTCACCGCGTGCCGTGAGAGAAGGGATCCAAGATTGCAGATGCTCTTCAAAGAACTCCTGGAGAGTTCCCTCGGTCATTGTCCATCGCCAGGCAATAGTATGTAATAACTTAGGCTGGTAGAGGCAATAGAAGCCACTACTCATTCTGTAGCCGATCCCCAAGAATTCCATGACACGTTTCCATGCGCCGATCTTTTCTTGGCTAACACCACCAACCTGTTGAGCCAGTTCCAGTTGATTGACTGCAGCGTGTACATCACTGATCCAAACCCGATCGGGAAGAATAAAGAGTTGTTCTAGCAGGGTGACATAGAGAAGATCGAGTGGAGGAAGTTGCGGGGAGTGATGTTCAAGTTGTCGAAACTGGCGCAGTAAATGAGCAGCAAATGGCATTCCTATATCTATGTTGGGCTGTATAGAGAAATATGCGCTATCGCCTCCTATCAGCCCAGCAGCTTTTAAGTAGTTTACTGCATCCTCTATATTTTTTGTTTGGCCTCTAGAAGCATGAGCAGCGTGAGGTAAATATGCTGAGTATAACTTTTCACGATCCACGCATCCCGCTTGCTGTGTATATTTGTTAATATACAAAAAGATCGATTCTAACTCCGGACCGTACACAGTTAAAAAGGGCCATGCCCTGGCGGGCACCACCGCGAATGAACAGGGGTATAATGAGCGGGAGAGATCCCAACGCCAGGACGGAATTGTTCGCTTGATACGCACACAAACGTGGCTAAAAAGATGTTCCCGGGTATCGTTATTGCACCACTGCATGTTGCGCCTGTAAGGGAAGCACGAAGAGGAAAATAGCACGAAGAGCAGATACCCAGTTGGTGATCTTTCAGCGTGTGACTGTCAGTTTCACCAAGGAGGGTATTCCCCATGCAAGTCCTTCACCCCTGCTGTTGTGGACTCGATGTCCACAAGCGCTTCGTTGTCGCTTGCTTGATCTGGTCCACCGAAGACGGCAAGCAGCACAAAGAACTCCGGCGCTTCGACACCTTGACCCCCGATTTGCTGCGTCTGATCGATTGGCTCCAAAATGCAGCATGTACCCATGTCGCCCTCGAGTCAACGGGAGTGTATTGGATGCCCATCTTCAATCTGATGGAGGGGCTGTTCGAGATCGTGTTGGTGAATGCTCAGCATATGAAAGCAGTGCCGGGCCGGAAGACCGACACCAAGGATGCTGAATGGATTGCCAATCTGCTCTCGCATGGGTTGCTCAAAGCGTCCTTCATCCCGCCACAACCCCAGCGAGACCTGCGTGATTTGACGCGCTATCGCACCAGCCTGAAGCAGGAACGAACACGCCATGTCAACCGCATTCACAAATTATTGGAGGAAACCAACCTCAAGCTCAGCTCGGTCTTTGGCGACCTGATGTGCAAAACCGGGCGTGCCATCTTGCACGAGCTTGCTGCCGGAGAGGCCAATCCCGAAGTGCTTGCCGACCTGGCGTTGTTGCGAGCTCCTCACAAACGGGACGCCCTGGTTCCTGCGCTGCAAGGATGTATGAGAGCGCATCACCGCTTTCTCTTACAGGAGTTGTTGGAGATGGTTCAAACGCTTGAGCGAGCCATTGGGCGACTCGATCACGAGATCGAAGAGCGCCTCCAGCCACAGAAAGAACTGATGGAGCAGCTTGATGCGATCACTGGAGTCAGTCAACGGGTTCTGGAAACTCTGTTTGCTGAGGTCGGATGGGAGCTCGATTCGTTCCCTGATGCCGCTCATCTGGCCTCGTGGGTGGGCATTTGTCCAGGACAGCATGAAAGTGGAGGCAAGCGCAGGAGTGGGCGAACACGCAAAGGGAATCGGCATGCCAAAACCATGCTGGTGCAAGCCGCTCATGCGGCGGGAAAGACGAAGACGTACCTGGGGGCGCAGTATCGGCGCCTCTCGAAAGGACGAGGCATCAAGCGAGCAGCGGTTGCGGTTGGGCACAGCATTTTGGTGATCTATTACCACATGCTCACCACGTCCCAACCCTATGAAGAAAAAGGAGAAAACTACTTCGCTCAACACGATCACCAAGAGAAACAAAGGCGGCTGGTGAAGCAACTGGAGCGGCTTGGGTACACGGTCAAGCTGACACAAGAGCACATCGCCTAGCGTCTTCTTTCACGCTGAAGCTCATCCGGGTTCAGATAGGGGGG
>DAOTTD010000356.1:0-5156 GCA_034438015.1 Ktedonobacteraceae bacterium
AGCAAGGAGTGCGTCGGTATCGACAGCAGTCTCCGGCCATGGCTCTGGGGCTGACGGACCATCTCTGGTCGTTCCTGGAAGTGTTGACCTCCCGTGTTCCTACCACCTCTTAACAGGGTCACTACCAGAAAAAGGGAAAGACTGAATTACTCACAACAACGATTAGCGGAACTCATGGGTGTCAGTTTATCGACGATTCAACGGGCGGAAGCTGGCAAACGAGTTAGTGCGTATGTTCGTCGGAAAATATGTGATTTCTTCGGAGAGGAATATCATCGGCCAGTCGATCCTTTGGAGTTAGGGCTGGTGTATGAAAAGAGGTACGAGGGAAATAAAGAGCGACACGTGGAGCGAAGGAGGTCAGGGCAAGATACGCAACATGAAGCATCAGACCTTTTTCAATTGGCTACACTCAATCCAATGGTCACCACCAGACACTACAACATTACCAGAAAGATGATCGTAGAGGCTGAAAGTCGTACGAAGGATCTCTGGCGGTATCTTCCCCCTATCGCAAATGTCGTCGATGAAGGTTTCCTGATTTTCGTAGATGAAAATCTAAAGCTGCTCAGGTTGCTGTTGGGAAAATCGCCTGGCCTATCTATTGATATGCGTCTATATAGTAGTTATAGTGAAACCGCACAAATTGCCGGAACGCTCCTCTACTCGCTGAAACGTCACGCTGAAGCAGAGATCTTTTTTAGAATCGCTATAGAATATGCGCAAAAAGCGAGTAACCAGGCTTTGCGGGCTGTTGCGTTAGGGCGTATAGGCAATTTCTTGATAGACACGGGCAGAGCAAACGAGGCACTTGATCCATTAGAGGATGCCAATCGCATAGCGAAGGGATGTACAACGCCTACTGTATGTTCATGGCTTGTGGCATCCGAAGCGGATGCTCTAGCAAGCATAGGCCAGGCGAGTGCTTGTGATAAGGCTCTCGGCGGTGCCGAAGATCTTGCAAGCCAGATGTCGCCTGGACAAGACCTCTACTTTACTCTTTTTGATGCTCCATGGTTAAATGGGTATAAGGGGGCTTGCTACGGGCGTCTCGGACGTACACATGACGTGAGCGGCGCTCAAACAGCATTGAAGCAAGCATTAGAACACCTCGATCCCACAAGCATTTTTCGGCAATCGTCACTCCTGAAAGATCTGGCACTCGCTTACAGCCTTGAGAGGAACATTGATGAAGCTTGCCGCTGTGGACATCAAGCAATAAACCGGGCTGAACAAACTCACGCGCCGATGGAACTCCAACACATCCAGAATTTCAGTCAGCGTTACCTCAAGCCGTGGAAGGATAACCGAACGGTGAAAAACCTGAATGATCGCTTATGGAGTGTTCGCAGTAAACTCGACTGAGTGTAAGGTGTTTTCGAGACAAAGGAACAAGCATAACATAAGGTACACTGTCGTCCTGACGTTTTTACATGAGGAGGTGTGTATATGAGAGGTGTGTTTTTTTATCCCCGCTATCTGTTTCTTTCTCGTGCCCGTCTTGGCATCACTATCGTTTTCTTTATCAACGGTGCGGTTTTTAGCAACTGGGTGCCGCGTATCCCGACTATTCAGCGGCATCTTGGACTGAGCACAGGCGCTCTGGGGCTTGCGCTCTGGGGAGTTGCTATTGGTGCTCTACTATCGCAAGTCTTATCTGGATGGCTTGTCACATATTGCGGCAGCAAAACGATGACCTGTATTGCCTCTGTACTCTATTGTTCTGCGTTGCCTCTTCTGGCTCTCGCCGTCAATCTTCCCACGCTCATGCTTGCGCTCTTCATATTCGGCGTGACTAATGGCATGCTCGATGTGGCAATGAATACACAGGGGGTCGTCATCGAGCGAACCTACCCTCGCCCTATTTTCTCGTCCTTCCATGCTGCATTTAGCTTCGGTGGGTTGCTTGGCTCCATTAGTGGAGGAATACTGGCCTCCCTTGGGGTCGCTCCACTCCTGCATTTCTGTCTCATCTCAGTGGTCACTGCAAGTGCTGCTATTGGAGCTGCCCGTGCCCTTCCTTCATTGAGCGAGCGTGTTGCCAGGAAGAGGAGGGAAGCGTCTATGCTGAGACCTCAGATTTACCTTATCCCTCTAGGAGTCATGGCTTTCTGTGCATTGCTGGGAGAAGGAACCGTTGCTGACTGGAGTGCGGTTTATTTGCAAGGAACGCTTCATACCAGTGTAGGGCTGGCGGCAGGAGGGTTTGCGGCCTTCTCTCTGACAATGGCGTGTAGTCGGCTCATGGGGGATCATTTGACCCATATGTGGGGACCAGTAGCTCTAGTGAGATGGAGTGGGTTCCTGGCAACTGCAGGTTTAGGTCTTGCTCTCATAATTCCTCATCTTTTCACCGCTATTATTGGTTATGCTCTCTTTGGCGTTGGTCTTTCCTGTATCGTGCCCATTGTTTTAAGTGCCGCAGGTCACTTGACGAGAACGCAGGAGGGACCTGCGATCGCGGTGGTTTCAACGATCGGCTATACAGGATTTCTCACAGGCCCGCCCATGATCGGCTTGCTGGCAGAGCATCTCACCCTGCAAGGGGCACTTGGTGTCGTAGTGGTTTTCACCTTCATCATTGTGCTACTGGCGAGAAGCGTCCAGAAACGGGGAGCAACTGCGCCTTAAACAGGTCCCCGCTTCACGAGCCGATCGATCAATTCAACGGTACTATGATGCCGGGGCTGGAGTCGCTCGGCGAACTCGCCAACCGTCGCTATCCTTCCCTCCGGCTGTTCTTTCCTGATGCAGGCCCCTACAAGCGCACCATAACCTTGATGGGCTCGCGATTATCCATCGCGGCGTAGCCAGCAGGAACCCCATTGAGATCCACGGTCATTGTAAGGGCCCTCAGCCGTGCGGAGGCAGAAGATATCTACCAGGTGCGCGCGGTTATGGAAGGGCTAGCTGGTCGCCTGTATGCAGAACGTGCCACGGAAGAAGGGATCGCAGCCCTGCGCGAGGCCATGCAGTCTATCGATGAGGCATATGAACGAGAAGACGCGCATGCCCTCTTGCAGGCGAAAAATCGGTTCTACGATGTGCTCCTGCGTGGATGTGGCAATACGGCCATTGCCCCGTTGCTATCCTCATTGCATGATCGTGTGGCATTCTTGCGTTCGCTCTCACTCTCCCAGCCGGGGCGCCCCGCGAAAAGCGTCGAGGAGATCCGCCAGATTCTCTCCGCCATTGAGCAGCATGACCCCGAGAAAGCGGCGACTGTCTGCCGCGAACACGTCGAAAATGCAGCAAAGGCGGCATTTGCAGGCCTGGCGCATCAACAACATGGGGAGTGATGACGGGACGCGAAGTGTTATAATCAGAGTGTATCGATAATGTACTGACGTCATCATTAGAGTAACAGACCTTCCGAAGGAGTGAGGTCATGGTCCAATGTAGCTGCGAGGCAAACGAGTGTTCTCTGCCTGGCATTCTTTGTCCGGCCTGTCAACGGTGCTTCTGCTATGAGCACCTGAAGCGTTCTCCCTGCGAGGTTTGCCATAAACTCGTAGCGCATCGATCCTTCGAGCATCAACTTGGTCGACTGGTGAGCATTGGCCTCAGTGTGGTGCTCAGTGGCCTCCTCCTCCTGCTCTTGCCCCGCGACGAGGGTGGGATCATGATTCAACTGGCCATTCTGTTCCTGGTAGGTGGCTCCCTGCTCTTCTGGCTTGGCTTACTCGCACGAACGTAACGTCCCAGGGACGACCCCAGCCAGCCCTTCTTTACAATTTATCAAGCTAATAGCACGTTTGAGGAATTTCCTCCTCGAAACCCTTGACAATGGTCATTTTTTCGGCTATACGTTGGAAAACGTTTTCCAGGAAAACGTTTTCCAAAGGGAAAAGACATGGCTTTACATCTTTTCATTGGAGATCATCGCATGTCTGTAGAGCAGAGTTTCCTGTATCGGTCATTATCATTTCTAGTATGATCACATGCACCAATGGTCAAGGCCAGAAAAATTTGATGGTCTTGCAGTCGTCTGGACAGGATTGGACCCTGAACGGCTTTGAAGGAGGACACCATGCAGCACTCGGAAAGAAGCGACAGGATCGTGTCACAAGAGGCCGCTGAAACAGGACCGAGGCTACTCACAGAGGGCTGTCATCCACATATGGCACCTGTCTCCCTGGTGGCAAGGAATCCTTCGCAGATCAAGATTCGTTCTGATCAACTCACCTACCGGATTCTGTTAGGATTGCTTGATGGGAAGCACTACATGCAACATCCGGTTCGTCGTCTTGCCGAGTACAGGCAGCCCTTGCCAAAGGGGAGAGGGTTCGTCAGCCTGGCGCTCACTGGGCGCAGTGAGGAGTCGTGGGAGCAGGTTCTGGCCTCGCTTGAATTGCTCAGTGATGAACTGGTTGATACCTTCTTAGTGCTACTGGCCGTGGCCCTCGATGTCCATGGTCCTAAGTGCATCACCACCCCTTTTACGATCACCCCGGACGATATTCTGGCTATCTGTCAGAAAAAGAAGTCAAAGGGGAGCTATCCTGCCCGCCAGCGGCTGCAGGTGATCGAGCAGGTGCAGACACTGTCGCGGATATTGGTGCGTGCGACCCTCGTCCTGCGCGATGGGAAGCAATGGCAGGTGGAGAGTCCCCTGCTCGAGATACTGATGAATGAACAACCTGGGGGAAATGGGATCTGGTCGGCGCACTCAGGCTGGCATGTAGGGTATCTCAAGATTGGGGATTGGGTCGATATGATCCCCATACTGCAATCTCAGATCGCCCTGATGCCGCGGCAACTGCTGCACTATCATGCCAGGCAGCAGAAGTACGAAAAACGGCTGGGCCGCTACCTCACCGTGTTCTATCGTATTAACGCGCGTCGCCACGAGGGCCGCGTGAAAGTGTCGATGGGGGTGCTATTAGAACAGGCGGGGATCACGCTCGACCGTGATAATCCAGGCCGTACCCGCGAGGCGATCGAAAGCGCACTCTGCCAGTTGCACCGTGATGGCGTGATCGGTCAGTTTACCTCTCTACAGGAGCGTTCATCTCAGGGCCGCGAGGTCCAGGAGCGTATCGAGCAGCATGCTTATCATTGGTGGGATGACTACCGGCGACAACTCTGGCTGTTTGAGCCCCCGCTGCAGCTCAGTGCGATGTATCAGAATCTCTCTGAAGAGGTGCCCGACTGAA
>DAOTTD010000357.1:0-6372 GCA_034438015.1 Ktedonobacteraceae bacterium
ATGACTGCTAGCCTACGTGGAGGACTTTTTCCTGTCCTATCTGTGTCTCTGGATGGAGGATGATGACCCTGGTTCTCTCTCTGTTTGTTTCCTGCTGGTCTTTACACATAATTCGGCATGGCGTCCAGCCAGAAGATGGGCACCCCGATGGGCGAAGAATACGCAACATCATTGCGCTCAATGAAAAGACGCTGCGCATCGGAGCGCTGCGCGCTAGCCAGCTCAGTGCCTTGATCGCCTTGCTCCGCGATCTTGATATGGAGCAGGCAATGGAGCGCTTCACCCACTTTCTAGCAGTGCTTTCTGAGCAGCAGCAAGCAGTGGCTGTACGCAAAACCGATTCTTCTGCGCCGCAACTTGTCGCGCCGACAGCAGACTCCTCCCCATCTGCTGCCGTACAGGCTCCATTAGTGGGGGCATCTCCCATGACAATGAAAGGGGAGAAAACGGAGGGACTAGACCAGAGGGAGCCATCGCCTGTCACAACAATATTAGGGAACACTGCTGCCGTGTCTCACACTTCACCGCCTGCGGCTCCGGCTAGCGCGGCGGAAAAAGGATCGTCATCACCGGAAACAAAACCTGAGCAACTCGCTCTATTCTAAGAGAAGGGATAGGTTCTTCAACTATGTCAACACCATCGACACCTACACCAACGCAAGTATCCTCGAAAATGGCCCTGCTGAAACGGCCTGGAAGTCCACCAGAGCTGATAGAGGAAGCGGTTGCTGCGGATGATGCCCGGCTCGTCGAACGGTATCCTGGTCTGCTCGAAAACGCGCTCGCTCTTCGTGAGCGCTTTACTTCATCAGGAGCCAGGGTACGGGACCCGAAACAAGCCAATCAAGGCCAACTGGTCGTCACGATCGTACGCGAAGCGGTGCTAGAAATAGAGGGTCAGCGGGTCTGGATCGAGGACCTCAATGACGTGCGTACAGAGGAAAAAACACGGGACACCGCTGTTCTCATCCAGACCTGGGCCAGACAGGCGCTCATAGAACAGGTCGTCGAAACCACTGCCACTGGCCCGAGAGCCGTCATCCGCGTGATAAAACAGGCCGCGACCAAGGGCGGGCACGGAGAGGCATTTCGCATCCTGAATGAGGGACCGGAAACCTGGAGTATGGCCATCACCCTGTCCTGGTCACTCACCAGGCAAGAGGCGCTTGGCAATCTTTCACCGACCCAGGTCTTCGAGCAGATGGATGCGATTGAGGCGGCCATTACGGCGGGTGAGAATGATGTCAGGAGGACGCACGCGAGCACAGAAATGCTCAAGCGCGGCCCGGCATTACCGAGCCCCTTTCTGCTCATCGGCTTTTAGGTATACAATGCACCGGTTGCGGTATTCAGTTCAAAGCCGACGTCGGTGCATCCCATGCATATACAAAAAGAGAGGCAGTGTGTTCTAGCATGCAGATGAAAACGCATCAAACGCTAAGCATGAAAGACATGCTTACTGTGCCTGAAGCCCTCATACGGCTCAACGCGTACCGAACTACCCCGTGCAATGTGTCAGAAGCGCTTGCATGGCTGGGGACAAAGCGGCAGTACAACGAGTTCTTGTGCCTGTACCTGCACCTGTTCCCCAGCGAGTATGCCGCATCAGAGGCAAGCATCGAGATCGAGGACGTTTGGAGCTATAGCCAGCGCGAGGTTGAGTTCTTCTTCCTGGTTGATGAACGCCTCTTTCCGCTTGATATCGATTCGATCAACGATGCAGGCGCGAACGGTGAACGGATAGAAGGTATCTATCCTCGTCCATATGAGATGCCCTGGTGGTATGAGCCGGAAAGCCTCTCCGTTGGATGGCAGGTGCTCCTCCTGCTTTCCGGTAGCAGTGCTCGTGAGCAGGCCCAGCAGAAGCTTTCAGACATGCAGTGCCTTCCTGCTGATCTCTTAACCGCGCTTGCTGAGGTCGCTGAGCCTCTGACGCTACCCCAGGTCCAGGACGCTTCATCGCCACTTTCAGACCTGGGACTGGCATTGGCACTCCTTGAGCAAAAGACCGGAAATACCTGGCTCGATACCGATCCTGACAACGAGTTCCTCTACGAGGGCTACCTATGGAGCATTGAGCATATCAAGGAGATTGCGGCAGAGTATAGCGCGGCGCAAGCTATTGAGCAACGCGTGAGGGTGTTTGTTGAGTGGCTGGAAGCGGATCTTCTGGGGCGAACGCTGCTCTGCCTGTCCCTCGCGCGAGTTGCGCGTTCCCATCCCGACAACACTGCTGTCTCTCATTCAACCTGACGCGAGGCAATTCTGCAGGCATAGAAAGGAGGTATTGCTTTGCTTACTTCTCCATCTTTTCTTTTGCTTCCCGGTGCGCTAGAGTGCTTAAAAAACTACCGTGATCTGCCTCGTACAACCGCACAGGCGCTCACGGCGCTGAAAAACCGTTTGCTCATGAGCCAGTTGCTTCATCTCTACCACACGTACTTCCCGGACGCATTTCGTCGATCAGAGGCTAGTATCAGGATTGACGAGGAGATCGGCTATAGTCCACGCGAAATGGAGTTTGTGCGCCTGGTCGCGGCTCATCTGTTCCCGTTGCATGGAGACTGGCTGCCGACGTATGTGGAAGAAGTACAGGAGCGATTTCCCTATATCCCCATTTTCCCCTATGCGAGAAACTGGTGGGAAGAGCCAGAAGCACATGATCCTGGCTGGCAGCTCCTGCTGGCCATCTCTGGGACCCTGGATGAGCGATCGGCGCGTGCTCTCCTGGAGTCGATCCCTGGCCTGGACGCAGCACTTCGGGCTGATATCGCGGAGGCTTTCCTTGTGATGGGAGTCGAATACGACCTGATGCGTCTCCAGGCGCTTTGTACGCACATCGCATCTCCACTCTCAGATCTCGCGCTTGCGCTCTCCATGCTGTTGCGCTCGACAGGGAACCGTTGGCTTGACTGTGATGGTCACAACGAGATGCCCTACGAAGAAGTGTCGTGGAGCGAGCACGCGATCAATTATCTCACGCGCACCTTTGAGCAAGCGCAGGCCATCGAAGCAAGGGGAGACGCCTTTGCTTCATGGCTGAGCAGCTCCATCAATGAACGAACGCGACTCGTGCTGGATCTGATTCGCCAGGTTGAAACGCACGAGTGAATCTTCTGCCGTTTCCATCACCTTCATCACTTATGGAAAGGAGCATTTTTGCTCTATGATTGAACTGTTTGAAGAAGAACGCCGCCTGGACACCAGATCAGGTGAAGCGCTCGATGTTCTTTCGCAGGAAGCGGCTCATGCACTTCTGCTGGATCAGCCGCCCGATGGCAAACATATCCTCTGGAAGGTCATCTGTACTCCTGGGCAATATGTGTGGCATTTTTTCGACCAGGAAGTAAAACGTCGCCGCTTCAAAGGCGTGTCTGAGTCCTTGCTGCGCCAGGCATTTGGTTCGGAACCGATTGATAGTGGTTGGCTATCGCCACAGGTCTGTCGCTGGGGGACACGCCCAGATGGCGAGTGGGTGGTGAGCTTTCGTCCGAGCCAATGTTACGATCTGCGTATTATCGGATTAGGCGAGCACGTTCCCGAACAGGTGATGGTGCGACTACCCAGCCTCATCTTTTGTGGCATCGGCCAGGAGTACTACGTCTGGGCCACGAAGAGCCGGACGTTTTCACCAATGGCACCCATCTTTCTGGCTCCGCTCCCCAACGTCTATGGCGATGGGCGGATCTGTTTTGGAGAGAATACGCCGCCGGTCGTCACTGCCCATGCAGGGGCCGCCATAGAGGAGGCCTGGCATCTCTTTATCGCTTCCCCATTCAACGCGGATCTGTCCAACAGCAAGTCACGGGCTCGGCCAGACGATGTGCGTGCTCAACTTCTCCAGGCAAGCCAGCACAAGCGACATTCCTACCCGCTCTCCGACCTGTTGGCCTATCGAACGAAGAGCCAGGCACCGGTCACCGCCAACATGGCCGTCGAAGCCTACCTGATCCGATCCACCTTCCAACAACGCGAGCACACAACTGCTCGCACCTGACATATAAGGAGCTATATCATGAGTCTCATTGGTCATTATTCTCTGTCTACCGAGCACTTACCACCGGCGAAAAATACGCACCTGATTGAGTATTGGACCGCCAGCAACGGCGTGTTTGTCCGGGGCAAAACGTGAAGGACTTGAAGCCGTGATTCCCGTGTGCTCAGCGCCGCTTTCTCCGCTCAAGATGCTCTACCCTTTGCGCCCGGATATTCGCCTTGCAGGTCCGCGTGTGAGCCAGGATCTGGTCCTGGAAATGTTTCTGCAATCGTTACAGGCACGAACACCACAGCATGAACCGGCAGAGATCCTGTTTCACCTGTACTACCTGCAAGATCAATGGCAGGTCTCTATTCCCAATCAAGAGCAGAGCCGCAACGCAGTACATTCCAGGCAGCTTTACGGCATCTCGACACCGGTTCCATTGATTGACCTCCATTCACATCACGAGTGGAAAAGCTTCTTCTCTCCGACGGACACCGAAGATGAGAAGGGATGCCGCATCTACGCCGTATGGGGCTCCATCTTCACGCATCCGGTCATCTGTGTACGCGTTGGTATCTATGGCCACTTTTACCCTATCCGCGCAACGGAGATCTTTGACCTGCCTCCCATCATTTCGGATGGCTACGAGACGCTTGTTCAAGAGAGGGGAGGGCGGCAATGACGGACAGGCTTGACACCAGCTTTTTGCATGCCATTCCCCTGGCCGTGCGACCCTGGGAGGAACTGCGCCTGATCCTGGTTGGTGTCGGGGGAACAGGCTCCTGGCTGGCTCCGCAGGTTGCGCGCCTGATGAGTGTACTGAAAGAGCAGAGGAAACGGGTATCGTTCCTCATCGTCGACCCTGATATCGTCGAGGCCAAAAACATTGCTCGACAAAATTTCTGCCACGCGGACGTACGCCGTGAGCAGCCGCTTCACAAGGCCACCTCAATGGCCTTCCGGCTTGGCATGACCTATGGCATCGATATCGATGCCGTGACCGAACGCTTTGACCCTGATCTGCTGGAGGATTATCCCTACCCGGATTACCGCGAGCACATCGAACGGCTCACAGTCATCCTCGGGTGTACAGATAATGCTGCCGCGCGCCGTTCCATCTTCAATGTCCTTGAGGCCAACCGCAGTTATGAAGCCCCTCGGTTCTGGGTTCTGGACTGCGGCAATGTTTCGGAGTCAGGCCAGGTCTTGCTCGGCTCGGCGCATACGATCGAGGCGATGCGGCATGCGTTCAAGTTCACCAAGCAGTGTATCGCGTTACCCTCACCCGCCTTGCAAGCGCCAGACCTGCTGGTGCCGCGCCCTGAAGAACGAGAGAATCCATCACTCTCCTGCGCGGAGATGGCAATTGCCAATGCGCAGAGCCTGATGATTAATTGCGCGCTTGCCTACGAAGCCGCCGATTACCTGCTCAGAATGCTGATCACCGGCACGCTCAAGCGCTATGCAACCTACATTGATCTGCCAAGTGGCAGAAAGACCTCATCCTATATCACCCCTGGGTCACTGGCGCTTACCCTCGGCAAGGATGCCTCTTTCTTTCTCAAAAAGTAGATCACTCATCAGGTTCTAGTCCTTGGGATGAGGGACATTCATCCAGCCTCAGCCAGGTACTTCTGAAACCTTTTCTGTAGTTTTCGCTCCATTGCACGGCTCTCTATGCCTGCTTATTGCACTTTTTCCTTTGATGCAAACCATCTTCCTTGTGATAGAGAGCGTTTCTGTGTACTGAACTTGAAGTCCCTGGAGCAGTTAGAAGAAGAAGGAAGCAGCCTATGATTCTTTCCGATTGTCGAAGCCCTCCTCTAAACATCATCACCAAACCATTCAAAACAATCCATTTTTATAGAAAAAGTATGCTCACAGGATGAAAGCAAGCGAGCATACTTTTTGTCGTTTTGTACCAACGTAGCAGAGAAAGGACGTACGGAAAAATGAGCCACTTCTTTAGTGTGGTCATTGTACCAGGGACCACACCATCAGATCAAATTGAGGGGGCTGTTTCTCACTTGCTGACACCATACGACGAGAATCTTAGCGTTTAGCCATACAAAATGTACCCTAGATCACAAGGACATTGCACGCATGGCGGGTCACTACCAAAAATCCCCGCAAGATCTCGCCGGACTGGTTTGCCATATGGATGATTGGACCGGCAATAAAGGGGGTGAATCTGTTTTGCACACTACTATGCTTGTCTTGCTTGTATCGGCGGCAACCGTTTGTGACGAAACGGCAGAAGAACGGATCTTACGCAACCTCGCTGATGAAAAATGTGGTATACTACAAAGTTGAACAATTTTTCCACATTTCCCTATCCGAGTAGAAAACTATGATCATCTTTCCAGAACTCATCGATGAAAATCTGCAAA
>DAOTTD010000358.1:0-6627 GCA_034438015.1 Ktedonobacteraceae bacterium
TTGCTGTTTGGCAGCTTGAACGCAATCAGGCTCAGGCAGGCATCGACTGGCGTTTTACGGCGGCCGATGCCCGCATCAAGCTCAAGCATCTCTATCCAACTGTCAAATGAAGGCGGTCAGTCCACTAGGCATCAACTTCTTAAAGAAGTCAAAATTCAGCACACTGCCCTTCAAAATGTCTTCCAACATGTTGATTACGGTGAAACCGTCCGCACACCGCACGGGATCGCCCGTGTGTGGCCCGAGCCAGGCAAAGAACCAGCGCATATGGTTCACGGTTCTTCTGTTCCACCTCAGATGTGAGGGAAGACGGTTCTTTCAACCAGTTCTTCTTCCTGGAACGTTCCTATTCTAACACATGCATTCCTGATTTGGAACCCCGTCTCCGGGCCATTTTGCATACATTTGATCACATTTTTAAGAACTGTTGATCTACTCCTTTAGAAATAGTCCGCCGTTCGAGTGCAATATGTTTTTGTCTGGGGCGTTCATTCCACAACGGAGAAAGCAGGCGCACAGGCAGATAAACGCCAAACGAAAGTGTCGAGATAAAGAAACTGGGTGGCCAGGTCCCGCCAGCCACAAAGATCGCCAGAACAACCCCAAGCCAGACATAGAGGACTCCCAGCACCATCGCCAACCCGATCGCCCAGAGGGGGCGCTTCACGAGACGCATCGCCGTTGCAGCGGGTCCAACCAGCAGCGTAAATACCAGGAGGACGCCGATGACCTGTACCGACATTGACACGGTGATTGCTACCAGGATAAGAAAACCAATGCTCAGGGAACGCACTGGAACGCCACGCGCCTCAGCGACCTCAGGATCAAACGAACTAAACAAAAGCGGTCGAAACACGGCGAGAAGCACAAGGATGGTAAGCAGGCTAAAAATTGCTGTTACCAGGAAGTCGGTTTGACTGATCCCGAGAAGATCGCCAAACAGGATGGCATAGACACGTTCAGCAAAGCCGGAATAGAGCGAGAGAAAGAGAATACCCAGGCCAAGCGCAAAGGTGAGCATGACGCCAATCGCCAGATCGCGTTCGCGGGACTGCTTCCCCATCAGGCTCATGCCGATACCTGTTCCGATGGTAAATACCAGCAGTCCGACAAGGGGGCTGAGTCCCAGGAGAACCGCTCCCGCCGCTCCCGCAAAGCCGATGTGGGATAGCGCGTGCCCCGCGAAGGTCAGGCCGCGCGACACAAGAAAGTAGCCTACGATCGCGGATACAATCGCGACACATGTGCCTGTAAGTAAGGCATTGTGAATGAACGATAATTGAAACAGATCGAACATGATTCCTGATCCTTACAGGTAGAATAACTCTCCAGGTTCCTCTCTCCTGACTCCTTTATGTTTCTGCACCCACAACGAAGAGTCGATCGAGCGCCTGTACGACCTCGACGGAGGAGCCGTACAATTGTGACAGTGTCTGGCTCGTGATGACCTCGTCCGGCTTGCCGATAGCACTATGCCCGTTCGCCATATAGAGGACACGGTCCACCATGGACAAGAGCGGGTTGATGTCATGTGTAACAAGCATTACGGCGACATTGCGCTCGCGACACACCCTGGCAATTAAAGAGACGATCTCTCCCTCGTGGCTAATATCCAGGTTCGCCAGTGGCTCGTCCAGCAATAGCAGTCGTGGGTTCGTCAGCAGTGCCTGGGCAATGAGAAGGCGCTGTTGTTCGCCTCCTGAAAGCTGCCCAACAGGAGCATTCGCAAATTCTATCGCATCGACCTCGCGCAAAACTTTGTCAATAAGGACTTTTCGTCTGCGATCAGGCAATCCTGTCCCCCAGCGATTCCCGTCCAGGCCGAAGCCAACGACATCACGAGCGCGCAAGGCAAGATCGGCTTCGAGCGTGCGATGCTGTGGGGCATAGCCAATGTCCTTGTTCCCGCGCTGCGGAGGACGCCCCAATACGTGCACTACGCCCGCATCTGGCTTGATAAGACCAAGCAATGTCTTGAGCAATGTCGACTTGCCTGCTCCATTTGGCCCCAGAACGACGATGAATTCTCCCTCGTCCACTGTGAGCGTGACATCATCTAAGATGATACGCCCCCCCAGGCGGATGCGCACCTGCTCTAAATCGACAACCGGTATCGTTGTCACGCGCGTCACCTCTTTACTTCCCCGTTGCCTGCTGCAAAGCCGCTTCTAAGACATTCAGTTGATCCATCATCCACGTTTGATACGTCTTGCCAGACGGCATTGTCTCAGAGACAGGAACAACCGGAATATGCAGCTTTTTAGCCGCGTTCTCTACATTCGTTGTGATAGGCGTCACGGTCTGCACATTGTAGATCAGAACTTTGGCCTGCTTCTGATTGATCTCGTTGTTGATCGCAGTCACCGTGTTAGCAGGAGGATCGGTGCCTTCAGCATTCGCTTTCATAAACGCGAAAGGTGTGAGCACATTGAGCCCCTCGGGGGTCGTCTGATAGAGATAGATCGTCTCCGTGAGTGCGACCGGCGTTCCATTGTACTTCGCCTTGATCTCGTTGATCTTCTGCTGCAAGGGTATGAGCGATTGCTTAAAGGTCGCGAGATTATTGTCAAAGGTCGCAGCATCAGCGCTATCTAGCTTCTTCAGAGCGTCGGTGATCCCCTGAGCGATGGGTGTCATATTGCTAATATTGTACCAGACATGTTCGTTCTCTGGTAGTTTGCTCGTAGCAAGATCATAGCCCTTCAAAACAATTCTATTGGGGTTGGGTGAACCGGAAAGGAGCTTATCCATCCAGTCGTCGTAGCCACCGCTATTCTCAATCACCAGGTCGGCCTCGCTCACCTTCTGGGCTGTTTGCACATTCGACGTATATTCGTGGGGATCAACGTTGGGGTCCGAGAGAATGCTCGTCACGTCGACGTGGCTCCCCCCCAGTTGCTTCACGACATCACCATAAAAGTTCTCCGCCGCTACTACGTTGACGACCTTTGAAGACACAGAAGTTGCGGTGGAGGCAGAACCACTTCCTGATGCCCCGCAGGCGCTTAGTACAAACAGGCAAATGATGACAGAGGGTAGGCCCCAGGCAAATGTCCTCTTTCGTCGGAACATAAAAATTCTCCTCTATTTATTAAAATAAGGGTGCGCACGATCAAAAAGAAAGACGTATGGATCGCTGTAGTGATACCGCGTATCTTTTGAGAGCATAACATATGGATGCGTGAATGTCAATGAGATGTGGTCTCATTTATGATTTCAGACTAAAAAGACCCGCACTTGCAGCAAACACGGGCCCATGTTACCATATGGGCAAGTATTCATATACAATAAGACGTTTTTCGTGCTACCAGGTTTGAGGTGAAGGGGCAAGAGATTGTTTACGCTTTTTCAACAGGAATTTATCCAGAATGCTTTTTTTGCTGGTACGCTCGTCGCAGTAGTGACTGCTGTGATCGGCTACTTCGTCGTGCTCCGTTCCCAGGCGTTTGCCAGTGACTCGTTATCTCATATTGGTTTTGCCGGGTCTACCGGTGGGCCGTTATTTGGACTCAGTTCTCTGGCGGGGATGCTCGTGCTGACCATGCTCAGTGCGCTGGGTATGGGTGCGCTGGGCGAGCGCGTACGGGGACGCGATGTCGAGACAGGCATGGTACTCGCCTTCGCGCTCGGTCTGGGCGTCTTATTTACCAGCCTTTACGCCTCTGGAAAAAACGCGAACGCGACCGTCAGTGCGCTCTTTGGCTCGATCTTGAGTGTGAATCGAGGTAATGTGGTCACAACCTTCATTGCTGCCATCGTCGTGCTGCTCCTGTTAGCCTTTATGTTCCGCCCCTTACTCTTTGCTTCCGTCGATCCAGAGGTGGCACAGGCGCGTGGCGTGCCCGTCCGTCTACTCTCTATACTGTTCTTGCTCCTGCTGGCAGTCACGATTGCGATCGCGATCCAGGTCGTCGGAGCCTTGCTGGTATTCGCGCTGTTGATCGCCCCTGCGGCCAGTGCAGCACGCATTGCCCATCGCCCAGTGACTTCCATCACTCTGTCGCTTGCGCTGGGCCTCGCAATCACCTGGGTTGGACTGCTTCTGACGGTTGTCGGAACAGGCCGTTACTTGCCCGCAAGCTTCTACATCGCCACACTGGCGACGCTCGTCTACTTTGTTTCGGTACTGGTCAGTCGTTGGCAATCCCCTCGTCGCTCTAGCCCGGTTTTAGCCGAGCAAGCCACATGCGGGCACCTCTCAAGAATGAATCCTCATAAAGAGGTACCATCATAGATCCCACCACTCAGGCGCTCTCCGTCCCCAGGGGAAAGCGAGTTGCAAGGGTCAATACCATTGACTTAACGATGTCGGCAGTAGGGACAAGGGGCGGCGGCGGGGCTGGAAGGGGGCCTTGCGCTTGTCCTCTTGGCAGCCCCAGAACTCATCAAGTGAGATGTATTGGGTGCAAGAGCGCTTTCACTCACACAACTGAATGGCATGATATAATAAGATGTGTTCCGCCACAACTTCTCCTTGTGGAACAGGCACGCTTCATTTTTTCATGACGGGATCTGACCAACCAATCGCTGGGGGGAAACGAGCGTCGGGACAGGAGTTTGTTCATCGCCATGACGCTCGGCGACGATCCATCGGAGCACCCTCATACGCGCTCGACGATGAGGTGCGTTGAGAAAGAGAGTAATAGACGTGATAGCAGAGAAGATATATGCAGCTTTCGATGAGGTCAGTCAGCGTAGCACACGCCCACGCAAGCTCATTGCCAGGCGGCTGATAGAACTTGCGGATAGCGAAACAGATTTCACAACGGATGAACTCTGGCAGGAACTGCGCAAGATAGAACCACGCTTAGGACGAGCAACCGTCTTCCGCGCCGTGGAGAAACTCGCTAATATGGGTATCCTGGATCGTGTCGAATTTGCCGATGGCACACACCACTACCGCGTCTGCGGTGACGAGCATCATCATCACTTGACCTGTACGATATGCCATCGTGTGGTCGAAGTGGATATCTGTCTTCCCGACGACCAATTTACTGCCATCGCAGACCAGACGAAATTTACCATTGAAGGTCATGCCCTCACCATCTTTGGGCGCTGCGAGCAGTGCCGTAGAGAGGCGGAGGTAAGTATCTGATTGCTGATGGGGTAACTGGTTATTCTTCTTCGTATGCTTCCTCTTGGGCATGTCGTTTATGTATAAATTTGGCCCAGTTATGGTACAATAGGATGAAAGTGATGCTATGAAAATAAGGAGAGTTATGAGCATCCAATCAGTCAATCCGGTTACGGAAGAGATCATTCAAACACTCGAGCCCTATAGCGAGTCTCAGGTCAACCAGGCACTTGAGCAGGCACATACCGCCTTCCTGAGCTGGCGCGAAACTACATTTGCCGAGCGCAGTACCCACTTGCACAACATCGCCCGCTTCCTCCGACAACATAAAGAGGAACTTGCGCGCTTCAGCACACTGGAAATGGGCAAACCAATCGTCGAGGCCGAAGCGGAGATTGAGAAATGCGCCTGGGCCTGCGATTTCTACGCCGACAACGCCGAACGCTTTCTCGCAGACGAGCGTATTGAGACGAATGCGACCCAGAGCTACGTATCTTTCCTGCCGCTCGGCGTCGTTCTCGCCGTTATGCCCTGGAACTATCCCTACTGGCAGGTCTTCCGCTTCGCCTCCGCCGCTTTGATGGCCGGCAATACCGTTGTGCTGAAACACGCCTCCAATGTCTCGCTTGTCGCCTTGCAGATCGAGCGTATCTTCAACGAGAGCGGGCTGCCTCAAGGCACCTTCAAAACCATTCTTGTCCCAGGCTCATCCATCGGCAACCTCATTGCCGACCCACGCGTCGCCGCAGTCACCCTCACGGGCAGCGACGCCGCCGGTGTCGCCGTGGGCACGGCCAGTGGGCACGCGCTCAAGAAAGCGGTGCTCGAACTCGGCGGCTCGGACGCCTTCATTGTCCTGGCGGACGCCGATCTGGATGTCGCCGCCCAGGTTGCCGTACGCGCGCGCTTCCAGAATACGGGCCTGAGCTGTATCGCCGCCAAGCGCTTTATCGTGGTCGAGGCGGTCGCCGAGGCATTTGAGCAGAAGTTCGCCGCCGCTGCGGCGCAGCTTAGAGTGGGCGATCCTTTTGAACGCACGACACAGATTGGCCCCATGCCACGCGCCGACCTGCGCGAGGAGCTGAACAGGCAAGTGCAGGATTCCGTCGCGATGGGCGCGCGCGTGGTCCTGGGCGGAGAGCCGTTGGCGGGCAAAGGCTTCTTTTACCCACCAACCATTCTCACTAATGTCACGCCCGCTATGCCGGTGTTCAATGCCGAAACATTCGGTCCAGTCGCCGCTGTGATTCGGGCACAGGATGACGAGGATGCTGTGCGACTCGCCAACAGTTCTCAATTCGGGCTGAGTAGCAACCTGTGGACACGAAATACCGACTATGGCCGTAAGCTGGCACGTCGTATCGAGGCTGGTGGAGTCTTTATCAACGGCATGACCGCCTCTGATCCGCGCTTGCCCTTTGGAGGCATCAAACGCAGCGGCTACGGGCGCGAGCTATCACTGTTCGGGATACGCGAGTTCGTGAATGTGCAGACCATCTGGGTCGGACCAGCAACGGGACCTCAGATGCCACAGACATCACGATAAGCATTCC
>DAOTTD010000359.1:0-15961 GCA_034438015.1 Ktedonobacteraceae bacterium
AGTCTGCTCTGAGAAGTTCCCTTCCAGGACAAGCCTCTCAGGCGGTTTCGGCAAAGAAGCTTTCTTATGTGTTCCTCTCCTTTTGGGGAGCAAGCGGGCAGTAAGCCCCAAGTGTGGCCATGAGCCAGAACTCCTCTAACACAGGAGCCAGAACAGCCGGAACGATATCGTGCGTCTGACCTTCCAGGGAGCGGTGCTGGGCATTGGGAAGGGCACCTGCGAGTGTTTGTGCGGCAGAGCGCATCCTCGCCTGGCTGTTTCCGCCGCTTATCACGAGCGTGGGGACCGTGATGGAAGGCAGTTGTTCGGCCAGCACTGACATATCACCCAGGATAGTAGCTTCATAGACGAGCGTGTGCGCAATGTTTTCGAGTGCCGGCCTGAATGGCGCTTGTCGCAATTGGGCAACGATTTCAGCAGGAATGCCCACCATCTCCGTCTGGTAGAGTTCGACCGCATCACCTCGGTGCCCTGACGATAGCAGTTCGGTGAGCCGCACCGAGATCTCCTGCGCTCGTTGAGGATACCCATCGTCTACCAGGAACGGTGGCTCGTACAACGCTAGCCTGGAAATGGCGAGGCCGCTCGCTGCCGCCTTGAGGGTAAGGACAGCACCAGAGGAATACCCGAACACGGATGACGATCCACCAGCCTCGGTGATCAGAGCTGCGAGATCTTCGATCTCACGCTCGATGGCATAGGGAGCTGTGTCCCCACTCGCGCCTCGACCCCGGCGATCATAGTTGAAAACAGTGAAGTGTTCTGAAAGCTGAGCAGCTAGTGGGGCACCTGTGGAACTATCGTTGAATGCGCCAACCACCAGGATGATGGGTGGTCCCTCACCCGACTGATCGAAGGCGATCGGGGTGCCATCTTTTGAGATGACTTTTCTCATAACATTCTCTCCTTACAACTAGTGAACGTTTTATTTTCTCTGAGATGTTGGATTTGATCTCCCTCGTCCCTAGGGACGAGGGCAATAAAAGCATCCTTTGTGATGAGTTGCCGAGAATTAGGAAACGACGTGAGCCAACCAGTCTTCCATGCGAGCGAGCTTCCGCTTGAGAAGGTCAGGCGAGTGAGAACTATTGGTGAGCAACGATGCCCCTTGCAGCCAGGCTACGAGATCAACAGCCAGGTCACTTGCCTCTTCACCTTTCCCAAGCAAACAAAATTGGTGCTTGACCCACTCCAACTGGCAGCGAAAGATCTCTGCAGTTTTGTGGGCTAACTGATCATCGCTCTTGCCCATCTCCTGACTGAGACTGCCGCAAGGACACCCATAGACCGCGATCTGTTCAGCATCTGCCCGCCCAGCTCGTATAAAGGAAAGAAGTCGATGGCGAGGATCAGGGTCTTGCTCCCAAGCGGCAAAGTTCTCCTGGTTCTCACGGAGGCGTGCCTCAATGACGGCTTCGATCAGCAATTCTTTTGTCCGAAAGTGGTAGTAGATATTGCCAAGGGGAACCTCTGCTTCCTGGGCGATATCAGCCAGCGTTGTGCGGTGGACGCCTTGTTGATAGAAAAGAGTCTCGGCAGCTTCCGTCAAGCGAGCTCTTTTTTCTCCCTTCTTGAATTCCTCCGCTGTATGCATAGTACCCTCGCTTAGAATTAAGTTGGTTAACTAACTTACAATAGAGTAACATAAACATGCTCGATTGTCAAGGAGTCCATTCCATGATCTTACACAGCTTTGGAATGTTATGACGCCATTCTCTGTTGTAATGAAAGAGAAGAATATATTTATGTCTTTTCTAGACAGAAGATGTGATGCATGAGGTAAGCTATGCCGAAGATAGAGTTTTTCTACTACGCCGATTGTCCCAGCCACGAACGCGCCCTTGAACTGTTGCGCGCGGGGATGGCTGAGGAGCATGTCGATGCGCCGATCGAGATCATCGAGGTCAAGAGCGACGACGAGGCGCGCCGCTTCAACTTTTTTGGTTCGCCAACTATTCGCGTGAACGGCGTCGATATCGCGCCTTTGCCCGACGATCTTCCCGAGCCGGGCCTTACCTGTCGCGCATACCGGCGTGCCGATGGGCGTATCTCGCCGCTGCCACCGCGCGAACTGATTGCAGCGGCTCTACTTCCTTTCAGTGAGAAGCTAGAAGCGATAGCATCGTCTCCCACTGAATAAGGAGCTTTCAGAAGGTTGTAGCCGTATAGCCACCTGATCGTGGTGGCTCGTATTTTTACTACTAAAGAGGAGTATATTTATGGCAAATCTGCGGAGTGGCGATCGCCTGATCGATTTCACGTTGCCCGCGACCGATGGCAATACCTACAACGCCAGCCAGGTCCTGAGCAGGGCGAAAGCCTTAATAGTTACGTTCACTTGCAATCATTGTCCCTACGCACGGGCCTGGGAGGACAGGCTCAACCAGATCGTGCACGACTACGATGCGCGGGGTGTGCACATGCTGGCGATCAACTCGAACGATGTCGTGCGCTACCCGGCAGACAATATGGAGAATATGGCCAGGCGCGCCTTAGAGAAGCACTTTGTCTTCCCTTATCTTTTCGACGAAAGTCAGAACGTCGCCCGCGCGTACGGTGCCGAGCGCACGCCGGAGCTGTTCATCTTTGACGCCGATGGCAGGCTGCGCTACCACGGTGCACCCGACGATAACTACGAAGATGAGCAAGCCGTCAGGCAGCACTATGCCCGTGCGGCCCTCGATGCTATCGTTGCGGATAAGGAAGTTGCTACCTCCGAAACAAAACCCGTCGGCTGCACTATTAAGTGGAAGGCATAGTGCGCCGAGAGATATACGTAGGGATTAGACACTTCGACGGAAGATGTACTTACGGGTATGGAACAGGTTTCCTTTCTTTCGACCAACGAAAAATCGGAACACGAGAAATTGTGCTCCGATTTTTCGTGCTTTCTTGATGTCCTGCGACGTAATAGTAATAAAGCTGCCTGGCTTGCTGAAAACATTCCTGCACCCGGAAAATGCCCAACATATCCCAAGCAGCTTTTTTGTGCTGCGCGAACGCACCTTCCCAATGCAACTTTTTTAGCGTACAATCAATGTGTGTAAACGATTCCCTATCAACGCGTTTTGGAACTATAGCGCTATAATGGTCGGGTACACGCTCAGTGTGAGAGCGCAACGTGTTTAGCAACGACGAAGGAGCGCAAAGATGCAAGCACTGCTTGGTATTGATCTGGGGACGACCGGTGTGAAGGCCGCCTTGTTCGCGGCAGACGATGGACGCGTCCTGGCCGATGCCTTTTTCGAATATCCGCTATATCATCCTCATCCGGGCTGGGCCGAACAGAATCCTGCCGAGTGGTGGCAGGCGACGGTCTCCGCGATTTGTGCCTGCCTGAATGCTGCTAAACAGCACGATGTGCAGCCTGCCGATGTGCGCGGCGTCGGACTCTCCGGCCAGATGCATGGCGTGGTGCTACTGGACGAGCGACAGAACGTGCTGCGTCCCTGCATTATCTGGGCGGACCAGCGCAGCGAGGCGCAGTGCCGCTGGATGACGGAGCGCGTCGGCGCGGAGAAGCTAATCGAGTATGTGAGCAATCCGGCGCTCACCGGCTTCTCAACTCCCAAACTGCTGTGGATTCGCGACAACGAGCCGGAGATATTTGCCAGGGCGCGCACGATGCTGCTGCCCAAAGACTATATTCGCTACCTGCTCACGGGCGTTATGGCGATGGAGATCTCGGACGCCGCCGGTACCTGCCTGCTAGATGTAAAGCGTGGTGCCTGGTCGCAGGAGGTCATACAGGCGCTCGAACTTGATCCGGCGCTCCTGCCTCCAGTTGTGCCTGCTGATGCTATGAGCGGAAAGATTACCTTGGAGGTTGCGGCCCAGACCGGTCTGGCGGTAGATACGCCCGTTGCTGGTGGTGGCGCGGATAACGCGTGCGGCGCGGTTGGCAATGGTATCGTCGCGCCAGGACTGGCCCTGCTCTCGGTGGGAACGAGTGGCATTGTGCTTGCCTACTCCGATGAGCCGAAGGTCGATACCTCCGGACCGGTCCCCAGGGTACACACCTTCAACCATGCCGTTCCGCATGCCTGGTATCTGATGGGTGTGACGCAGGGTGCTGGCCTCTTGCTGCGCTGGGTGCGCGACAACATCGGCCTGCCGGAGCGCGCCCTGGAACGCTGGACGAGCATGGATGCCTACGAATTCCTTGCTCTAGAGGCCGCAAACGTTGCTCCGGGCAGCGATGGCCTGATCTTCCTGCCTTACCTGCAAGGTGAGCGCACACCCCACCTGGATGCCAATGCGCGTGGTGGCTGGATCGGCCTCACCGCCAGTCGCGATCGCCGCCACCTGGTGCGCTCCGTCCTGGAGGGCGTCGCCTTCAGTCTGAAAGATTGCTTTGCGATTATCAGTGAACAGGGTCTGCGCATCGATCAACTGCGCGCCACGGGCGGCGGTGCCAGGAGCCTCCTATGGCGTCAGATCATCGCCGACGTGCTGGGGACGGAGCTGGTTCTCACCAACGCGAGCGAGGGGCCAGCCTTTGGCGCTGCCCTGATCGCCGGCGTTGCGAGCGGCGTCTATCCCTCGCTTCGGGAGGCGTGTGAGAGAACTGTGCACGTCACGCAGCGTACCGTGCCGAATGGCGAGACCGCTCCCGCCTATGCACGCGCCTACGAGACGTACCGCGCGCTCTATCCCGCGCTGAAACCTGTTATCAGCCGCGCGGAGTAAGCTATCGGGCCTGATCGGGAAGCAAAGTTTGGGAAGAACTGCGTTTCCTGATCAGGCCTGGATGGATAAAAAGCTTGCAATACGACGGGGAGTATAGTATAAATTGCATGATATACATCTAGAGAGAGGTCAGGATACATTATGAAAAAGCGAAAAGGGGCGTCACTCCCCAAAGCGCTACGGCAGCAATCCACATCGTACTCGGCACCAGCGGTTGTGCGCCGTGCTCGTGAGTTTCCAATTGAAGAATGCTGGATCAGTGCCGATTGGCAAAAGGATACTCCGGGACTGGTACAGATCATCGTGGCTCGTCAACAGCCCGACGGGAATATCTGTTACGGTGTCTACCTTGTGGATAAGCTCTGTCTCGGACTCAAGAATACATTTGCCAGGGCCAATTTTACTCCTGCGCGTTACCAGCACGAAGTCCAGCACATTTTCCAGGAAACAATGCCCCAGCCATGTCGGCCCGATCTGGCATACCAGATGATCTACGAAGCGATCGACTATGCGGCACAGTTTGGCTTCGAGCCGCAAAAGGATTTTGAACTGTCACAATATATGCTGGCACCACGCGGTGAATTCAACGCATCATACAAATTGAAGTTTGGTCAGGATGGGAAGCCCCTGTTCATTTCCGGCCCCCATGATAACGTTACAGAGATCCTCAAGCAATTAGAGAGGACCGCAGGCCCAGGCAATTATGATTATATGATCATGGCACCGCCTGATATGCTCTAATTCTCGATCTTTCTAAGAACGGTCACGTGTTTTCTATCCGTCATTCAGGCTGCAAGGTCGGATTAGCGCCCGGATTGACGACCGTTTTGTAGTAATCGCACAGATCGGTAAGTGGGCATTTTGAGCAGTGTGGATGCTCGTAGACGCAGACGCGCTGTCCGTGTCGTAGCAGACCCTTGTGAAAGTCGTAGATCGCCCGGGCGTTATCCGGCAGCAGCGCCTGCAGGAGCGTATGCGCGTTGTCCGCCGAAACCTTCTTCCCAATCAGACCCAGACGTCCCGAGATGCGATGGACGTGCACATCGACGGGGAGCAGTGGTTGCTGGCAACTGAACAGGAGCACGCAGGCCGTCGTTTTGGGTCCCACGCCCTCGAAGCGGTTCAGCCACGCGGCGCTCTCCTCCACGGGTAGCTCGCACAGAAAATCGAGGTTCAGATCCCCACGTTCCTCCGTAATCTGGCGCATGATTGTCTGCAGGCGTGGGGCCTTGATCTCGGGCCAGTTGACGTTCGCGATCGTCTCCTGCACCTCCCGCGTCGGAGCGTCGCGCACCGCCTCCCAGGAACCGAAGCGCTTGAGCAGATTGGCGTAGGCAGCAGCCGTCTGCTCGTCTCGCGTGCGGTGGGAGAGAATTATATCCACCAGCATGCTCATCGGATCTTTGTTTGAAAAGGCCGCCTCCCCATACTGTTCCGTCAGGCGGCGTGTCACCTCAAGCGCCTTCTGTGAGAGCGCTTCTATATCGTTTGTTGGATATCCATAATCCTCTGGATTCATACTGCGCCGGCGAACTGTCACGAGCTTCCTCCTCTTGCCAGGCTCCTCCTCATACCTCCTTGCATTCAAATGAGTGCGAAGCACTAGCTGCGAAGGCAGCGTTTTTGAATGGAGTCTGGTATCATATGGAGTCGATATAAGTGACACGCAGGGACGTGGGGAAATGATGCAATCTGCTCTATATATCGGCAAAGCGTGGATTTATAGCCAGCGCCTGACGCTTTCCTTGTACGTCTGGTACTGTGCTCCAAACTTGCGCTCCAGGTATGCCTCCTCGCGCTCGATCACCCCGCGATTCATGAGCAGCAGCACAACGGGCAGCAGCAGTAGTGACCAGAGCGTATTGAACAACACGCCGAGACCCGCGTACGTTAACGTGATCGCAAGGTAGATTGGATTGCGCGTGAAGCGGAACGGTCCCGTCGTCACCAGGGTGGTCGTTGGCTGCATGGGATTGACGTTCGTGCCTACCTCTCTCATCTTGAGCAGGGCACTGAGGCCGATTGCCACCGATCCACCAACTATTAGCGCGCCCAATGGCGTCTTTACCTTGCCTGGCACGAGTGGCAGTGGAACGCGCCGGTGCAGGAACAGGCTGAGCACGATCGCGACGGCGTAGATCAATGGTGGTGGCGCGATCACCCCGGGATTGTCTCGCTCTTGCATATTTCTTTCACCTACTTCTTTTTAATAAATAAGAGGAACATTTTCTAGTAGCATTATAGCCCATATAAGGAAACCACTTACGCGCGGAAAGTTGGCGTAGTATTTGCATAGATTTTGCGATCTTTCAAATACTTTCCTGGCGCGTAACCATCAGGGCATCCGCGTCGTGTCTTACAGTGGATATACGGAGAAATTGGGTGTTGGCATAGCGAGCAGATAAAGTGAGGGCAGCCATGAGCACGAAACCGCCACAACAAAATATACCAGATCTGGTCCAGGTGAAATTAGAGGCATTTGATCGCCTGCAACGCGAATTTGAGATCAGCTTTCAGTTCCTTCAAGAAGTCCACGGGCAGAAGCGTTTCCCTGCTTTTCCTGTAGCCGACGTTGTGCGTTACCTGCACGCCCGCTGGGTCTGCGAATGCAAGGGACGGTTGCTGAGCGTGGCGAAGACGGTGAAGGAATATGATGGAGAGCGCTGCCTGGAGCTTCTAAACTTATGGCAACGCGAGGATAGCGCCAGCGTTGTAGAATTCCTTCAACGCAAGCTCGATATGCTCCCCCTGGCCGATATTACGCGCCAGTATCACGAAGCGCGCCACATGCGCAGAGATGATGCCCTGGCCCAGCGTCTCGCCCATGGTCGCATGGTGATGTTGAATCGCGGCGTCAACCTCATGCAGGCGCTCGACGCGATCTTCGGACTGCCCGAAGAGGCGTTGTTTGTAGAGGTGCGCGTCGCCTGTGAGCGCTATAATCACCGTCCCGAACAGATCAAGCTGCAATTGGAAGAGATGAACTCGCGACTCTACTCCTACATCCCCAACCAGCTCCTGGCGCAGCGCAACATGCTGGTGATGAACAAGCTGGGCGTCAACCTGACTACCCATCCCTCCGATCGGCCTGGCAACCGCACATGGCGCGTCGTAGCTCCCATCGAGCCGCTCAGTCCCTATGCAGAACAGGTGGTGAAGGGCTACCTGGAACTGGTCGCACCGATCCACAATAATATCACTGGGAAACAGTTCGTGGATCGTCCCGAACGCAGCGATGAAGGGACGATCTGATCCCCACGCCAGCACGCGTTTTGTGCTATGATAGAGAGTGATCTTATGTCACTCAATGAAGATACAAGGAGCAAAACCATGGAAAACAATAATAAACGCTCATGGCTGCTGGTCGCAGCATGGTTCGGCACGATCGTCCTTATCGGGCTGTTGAAACGCGGCATCGACAAGAAGAGCTAAGTTTGGAGAGATGCGCTTGCGCGCCGACAGCGAGATCTCTCATTCCCTAGCTATCAAGCAAGGGGGTAAATAGAAGCTCCATATAAGGATAGAGCGGAAACGACCGCAATTCCTGCTCTATCGCCGTGACCGATGCGCCTTGCATAGCTATCCAGACGTACGAACGATCAGCGCTGATATAAATCGCTTCGACTATCCCCTTTTCCCGCAGCTCTTTGATGTGCGTCTGCTCCTGGGGGATGAGCGCCATCATCTCTGTACGTTGTTGTTCTGTGAGTTGCTGTAGGTGAAAATGTATCGTGACCATGCATTTCATGATTATCTCCCTTTCCCTTTCTCGCGCTGCTCTATGCTCAAATTCGTTCCTTCCACGTGTTATCGTATGGAATTCATCTATGCTATTATATCTGTGGCGCTGCACAACAGCAAGCGTTTGCAAAGCCTGGTCTGGCTCTTTAGTAGGAAAGAGGATATGAGGGCAGAAATTCCTTTTCAGATCTATTTCAGCTTCTTGAAGTATGCTCATGTGTAATGAGTCATATTCGAGCGAGAGGAGATCGGATCATGAAACGACCAGATTTAAATCTTTTCTGGCTAACAGGTATCATGGTGTTGTTATCCGTGTGTACAGGACCATCTGAACAGCACGCGCAAACGCCGTCTACCCCCGTTGCATTCCCGACCTCTCCAATCACGCGATTGAAGCCGGGAGGTGCTCTTCCATCTACATGTCCTGTAACACCTGTCTACCAGGGGGGACCGTCAGGTCCGTTTATCACCTCTACCCTTCCCTGGTCACAGGCCGAACCAGCCTCTTCAGGCATCATTGCACATCTATTTTTTGCGGGTGTATCGCCTGCGAACGGGACCTATCGCTTTCTCCATACCGGAGGCAGCTACCCTGATGGGACAAACACCAAAATTCTCTGGACTATAGACCATCCCCATATTCTCAATCAGATTCAGATAAATGGAACAAATCTGTCACATTCTGGAGTAACATTCCATCAGACAATCAATCCAGGCGCTACTTCCTGGGCCGTTCCCTCGCCAGAACAGTACCCTTCGATTGTAGTTGTTCCCAGTGCAGGCTGCTGGCGTTTGCAAGTTAGCAGTGGCATGGCGCGCGGAACCATGATCATGTGGGTCGTGGGGAGAAAATAATATAATGCTTTACCTGGAATGTCTATAATGTCTGTGTTCAGGGAACGATGATACGCTATCGTGCGGGTGTCCCTATGATATACTGGGGCAAGTCAACCGATAGGTTTCGTGAGTAAGTTTGAGGAAGGCTGTATAACTGTATGGCTGGTTATATTCTGCTTGAAGGTGGTGCCGAATTTGGCGGGCGTATGGCTGAGCCCGATCGTCGCGCAATCGCTCTGGCGGGCGGTTTCGACGCGCCTATCAGTATCATACCGACCGCCGCAGCGCCCGACGACAATCATCGCCGCGCCGGAAACAATGGCGTCAACTGGTTCCGCAGCCTCGGTGCCACGCATGTCGAGTCCCTGCCTCTGATCGATAAAGCCTCCGCCAACGATGCCGCAATCGTCGCCAGCATCGGTCGCTCGCGGCTCATCTATCTGCTCGGTGGCTTCACCGGCTACCTCGGTGAGACGCTCAAACATAGTGCAAGCTGGCAGGCCATGCTTGCAGCGTACGAAACGGGAGCCGTGATCGCTGGCAGCAGCGCTGGAGCGATGGTTCTCTGCCAGTACTACTACGATCCTGGCAAACGGCAGCTTGTTGAGGGACTCAATCTGCTACCCAACACCTGCGTTCTCCCGCACCACAACACCTTCGGCAAAAACTGGGCTGCCCAACTCTCCCAGCTCTTGCCCCAGGCCGTACTGCTCGGCATCGACGAACGCACAGGTATGCTCGACGATGACGGCAGCAAAACAGGCTGGCACGTCTACGGCCAGGGTGCCGTGACTGTGTATCGCAACGGTCAACCCACGATATACGGAACTGGCGCATCCTTCATCAACGATTTTTCGTGAAATGCTTCGCCTCTTTCCACAAGGGGAGGCGCTCGATATCGGCAGTGGAGAAGGGCGAAACACACCCCTTCTCGCACGGTACGGTTATCACGTCCACACTGTTGACTATTCCAGCGAAGGACTTCACAAATTAGAAAGGTATGCACGCTCAAAAGATCTGAACAACATCAAGTACTCCATTGAAGATGCAAGAACAATTCAGCTCGAACCCAACTTCTACGATGCCATTATCGCAGTACCGCTACTAGATCATATGAATGAGGAAGAAGGCCGAAAGGTAGCATCATCTCTTCTCAAAGCAGTCAAATCAAGTGGCTTCATATTCATCGAGGTATTTACTAGACAAGATCCAGGAGCGAAGGCCCCAGCGCAAAGCGAGAGAACAGAAACAGTAAGCGAAACAGCATCCTTTGTCAAGCATTATTTTGAAGAAGACGAGCTTGTCTCATGGTTCTCAGAGTTAAAAATACTCCTCTACGAGGAAATCATGAAATACGACGATTCACATGGAGAACCACATTATCATGGGGTTGCGCGACTAATAGGAGTAAAACCTAGGAATATCTACTATAAGCTTAAGAGGTACGAGGAGGCATTGACGGACTACACCCGGGCGATCGAGCTGGACCCCGAGGAGGCCTGGTTCTACAATGATCGGGCCAATGCCTACATAGCCCTTGAGAAGTACGAGGATGATACTAACCAGTTATAATAAAGCCTACGAGCTAGAATCTTAAATTGAATAGCCACAAAAAACTGTGTCAATTCAGGTGTCAATAGAAAGGTCACAAGAGAACAAAGCCGCTCTGATGGCCTATTTATTGTATGCGAGAGTCGATACCTATTTTATCGGACTCGGTATAAGAGCTAGATCCTATAGAAAGTCACTGCGCTAGTTGAAATAAGGTTCAATAGTAGTAAATGCTCTAAGCCAAACACTTACTTTATTATTCAAAACCCCGAACTATCCATTCCACACAAGATATACAAAAGGCCAATCTGCCAGCACACAGCAGCATTATTGCATAACCTTAAGAGCGCAAAACATCCACCAGTTTCAAAAATTCAGAGCGGCCACACAAGCCAATCTATACCAAACATCCAGGCGCAGAAAGCAACCATACGGATATGTTAAAGAACGCTTAACACACATTGAGGAACAACTTAATACTATTCTCATCCTTTTAAAACCACCTTAGCTCATAGCTCCATCCTAAATAGCATATCAGTTATTATGTAATGGTGTGCAGCAAAGCTGAAGCTATAAATAATTTCGTATAAACTACTTTGAGGGTAGTTTCAAGTAATCATCTATATCCGTTATAAACAAAGATAGCAGATCACCTTTTACTAAGTTCTTGTTACCATGACCGACGTCTGATCTTATAGCATAAAGCATTTTTTCAAGAGAGAACATTATCCCTGATGCGTCTTGAGGATTGCTGCCATTTGAAGAGATAGTGGTAAATCTTCTAAAGTTAGAAAATTCTTTCAAAACACTATCAGAACCCCAAACAATCATTTTTTGATTAAACTTACTAAGAAAATCTTCCATTTCTTCCGTAGTTAAAGGCTTCCCCGATTTACTCGAAACCAACAACTTAAACACAAATTCCAAAAACTCTTCATAAGCACTTACTTTTTTCTCTCGATGCGCTTCTTCTATCTGCTTTTGTCTATCAGACCTTTTTGACCATATCAAAGAGAAAACAGATACAAGAATAGTTACAATACCTGCAATAATAGCAGATCCAATTGTGGGGTCAGATTGGGATATAAACTTCCAGAACAATACAAGAACATATCCTCCCAGAACAATGCAAATTATAAGTAAAACAAACCCCAGAGCCGTCTGTTTCCTATCTACCTTCGCAGGCATGTTACTCATAAACATACTCCTATCCAAAATTATCTACTTTATCACGCTTCAGATAAATCAATACACTTTACTTTGCAGACAATTATACAGCAGAACATTCGATCGTAACAGTAGTCTCTAAAAACTTAGCCTAAAATACTTACTATACCTAATGATACTTACCTCGCACAAAAACGGGATAAGGTGTCAATTCAGGTGTCAATGGAAAGACCACGAGAGAACAAAACCACTCTGGTGGCCCTTTTATTGCACACACAAGGGGATACCTATTTTATTGTGCTAATGTATAAGAGCTAAGTCTTTTCTAAGCTACTCCTATCTCCGGCGATAAATGAAGTCTTTCTCAGTTATTTTGCTTACCATCATTCGCAGAAACACCTCAGGAACAGTATTTACAAAATTTTCGATTAACCAAGCGGGCTTATAGTTCAACAATGCTTCAAGGTAATTCGGTCTATACCTAACTAGACTAGAAAGATAAAACATCACCGCATATATTGCCAGAACCTCATTCATCGGTATAGGCGTAGAATGTGCTATATCTAGATAAGGAAGAGCTAAATCAAAATCGCTATTATCATCATAATAGTGAATACCAAAATACGGTTCCAGAGTGCCTATAATATTATCTATATGAGCACCTGAGAAAATAATACCGCCAAATGATAATGGAGTAGTTACTATCTCCTGAAAAAACCTAAAACGAGACAATTCAGGCGCGCCCATACCAAATATAGGAATTAGCCGGTTTCTATTTATCTCCACTTCCTGATAGCTGTTTAAAAAATTTACTTGTAGCCTCAGGAAGTCATCAAGGTCAGTCCTTGCCGGAATACCAATAATCGTCCATGATTGGTTTCTAGTCAAGTCAGTCACTACCGCTGCAAGCGAAGATATTATTTTGCAGTTTCCATAACCAACCAACCCATACTGAGAACTTATATCAGACGGATAGCCTAACAACTTCACAATATTTAAAGTAGAGGTTTTAGCCGTCGATATAGCTATACCTATTTGAGCTTCATAAAACATTGGAAAAATACCATCACACACTCTTACGGACTCAAGCTGAAAATCTGTATTAGTTGTGCTCGATCTGTAACTCAAACCATGAGCAACCGAAAGCTTTGTTCTACCCATTATTCTCTGTGGATCTTTTAGTAAAAGATATGCCTTTCCTAAGTTTAGAAAGCTATAATAATATAACAAGCTATTTGATCGGTAATGGAGAGATTTCGCTGATATGTAGTAAGATTTCGCTTGCCTTACAAAGGCTTGAAAGTACTTAAATACTTCGTGAAGGGACTGAGGTTGTATCCCTTTTGTCTGAATTAAATTTAATCCAACTTCTTCAACTTCGGAGTAGTACTCCAGAGCACTCCACAATTCACTTTCTATATCAAGAATTGTATATTGTAACACTCTTTCTCTACTTACAGGTAGCCTCATCCAACCATCAAAAAAACGAGCAGCCGGCAATGTTGTTTGTAACATATCTAGTTCTGGTAAATAAGATGACAAGTGGCTGTTGCCCACTTCGGGGGCTTAGTCCTCGCTTGCCGGATGAAAAAGCAGCAAGGAGTATGGTTTTCTCTTGCTTATCTAGGAAATCCTGCCCTGTTTTTAAGAGCAGTGAGTCTGCAGAAGGGTCTCAATAGCGGCAATAGCTTGGTCCGTCTCCCTAAAGAGGACGGTGTGGATGCTTAATGTGCTAGCGGCTATCCTTCGATGCATGGCTCAGAAAGCGTGGAGCACTCGTTTCCGCAGCAGTGGAAAGCCAGCCTGCCCATATCCCTGTCGTTTGATGAGTTTGAGCTTGGTGACATGGCCCTCCACTACGCCGTTGTTGATCCACCAGGTAAGCCCGGCCCTCACCGCCTCTTTGTCTTTCTCGACTCCTGCGGCAAAGGACAGCAGTTCAGGGATGCTGCTCTGGTTCACCTGGGCTAGCCAACCATCAAGGCGCTCTCCCAAGCGCTCACGGAGCATTCGGGCGAACTGCTGGACCAGGTCATAAGCCAGATCCACTTCGCAATGGAACTGACGAAGCAGAAGCAGGGTATCTTGTTCTTCAACCGTTAGTTTTTCAGGTCGACGAAGAAAAAGAAAAACCGCTTGTCGTGCAAGAAGAGGAGGACGCGGAAAAAGACTCGGAACTTCTGGATTTTTCCGTCCTTCTGGAAGCAAGTGAACGAGCGGCTTGTACACCGACCGATAGGAGTGGGTAGAGCCACGAGCCACTAGTTCCCGATACAACTGAGCGATATTGTGGCAGCCTGCTTCCCACCGTTCGCGCAGAAAGGGCAGCTAGGGATCAAGATGCGTCCTTCGCGGACGCGGTTGTTGTTCGGGAAACACACCATGTTCCAACCAGCGCGAGACGGTAGCATGGCCTATCCCAATGTGGTTGGCAATGGCCGTCTGCGAGAGGCCCTGTTTGCGTAAGGCGACGACGTGCTGGTATTGGGCAAGACGCTCTTCTCGCTTCGCCTGACTTAGCTCGGCTTCCTTTGGGCTCAATTTCGGTGGCTGTTTCGATTGGCCTTCGAAGAGGGGCGTGGCCCAGGACTTCTCGGCTTGGCCTCTGCGATGAGCGGCCAAATGGCGTGCCAGCAAGCCTTCTAAGGCCTCTCCCAAATTTTTGATCAGATGGAATCTATCAGCACACTGAGTCGCCTGTGGAGCAGAAGCCTTCGCAGCCGCTGCATAATCACCTCCGCGCTCTCGGCTGACCGCCATCAGGTCAGGATATTGGCGCATCCAAGCTGCCGAGGTTTCCGCAGTGCGGTTGGGCAAGAGATCCACGACGTGCCTGGTCTCCAGATTGACCAAGATCGTTCCAAACCGACGCCCACGCAGGAAGGAAAAGTCGTCTATGCCAAGAAAGAGGATCGATTCGGCGGGGAAATCAGGCAGAGCCATGATGCGGCGCAGAATCGTCTGTCGAGTTGTTCGTATTCCCAAACGAGCTGCGAGTCTGGCGCCTCCTTTGCCACAGGTCGCCAAGCCAATAGAAGTGATCTGCCGACCATAGCGAAGCGTCATCCTGGCGAACGGCTCGACAAAGTCTGGGAGCCGTTCGGCAAAGACCTTCCGTGAGCAGAGAGGGTTACGACAGGTAAATTTCCTTACCGTGAGAACCAACTGAACCCGACGACCCGCGCAGGGGACATCCCGAAGCCGCCGGTGATAATGGCAATGGACTGATGATGACGACTCTCCACACAACGGACAACAAGCGGTAGCTGAAGTCGCTACCGCTTCGACAACGACATGATTTTCAGCGATCTGGATCTGCTCAACGAAGAATCCTTCAGGCAGGGCAAACAAGGATGTCTCTTCCATCACAGCCTTTCTCTGACGAAAACAACTGGTTATGGACATGTTTCTGAAAGAGACTCTCTCATTTCCGTCAACTGGCTTTGCCAAGCAAGCGAGGACTAAGCCCCGAAGTGGGCAACAGCCACTTGTCACCTTATTTACCAAGTTCGTCCCACCATATAAAATGCTTCCTAACTATACCAAAAACTTTGCTAATTGTACCATGAACTGATTTAAAGTTTACGCTATAAATAATAGTTAGGACCTATTTCCTACAGAATGGCTGACTCAAGATATGAGAGCAAACCATTGATCCAACTGCCTGCACCCCTGCACCCATTGACATCATATCTGACACCATATCACCTAGATTTTGTTGGACAAAACTAGACAAAAATACTAACAAGGAAGAGCGGCGAAACACAGAATTTCGCCGCGACGAAGCATAGACAAGCCTAAAAAAATCTGGTATACTTCCCTGAAAAGGTTAGTGTATAGAAAACACACCCCTTTTCTTTTTTGTCTGGACAGTAAGTGTAGTGTGTACACTATTCAAAGGAGAATACGGCATGGCCTATAGCCAACCGTTCGACATCGCTATCGTTGGCGGTGGCATTGCTGGTCTCTCGGTCGC
>DAOTTD010000360.1:0-1996 GCA_034438015.1 Ktedonobacteraceae bacterium
CGTTCGAGTGCCTGAATGCCGGTCATCTCATCGGTACTTGCCACATGCGTGCCCGTCGCGGCGAGCGCCGGAGTGGCCTCATACACCTCACACACCGTGCAAATCTGTTCGGCCAATTCGACGGGGTTGTCGGCAGGTGGGGTGAGCCAATAGCGCTTACGATGCGGCTGTAAAACGCCCACCTTTTAAAAATCGTTCCACCGTGCGGGGAGAAATCTTGGTGACGATGCCCCGTTTGATGGCTTCATCGGCCAGTTCGCGCGGCGTCCAGGTACTCACCGGCCGATCTGCCGCTTCTGGTTTTTCACACGCCAGCGCCATGATCTGCATAAACTGCTCGAAGGTGAAGGTGGCTGGCGCTCCTGGGCGTTGCGCATCCGTCAAAAGGACTTCGATGGCCTGACTCAGCAGTTTTGGCTTTCCTATCGCTTCGATGGCCTGCAAACGGAACTCAGCCGCTCCTTCCTCAGCGTTTGAGTGCCGTTACTGGACCCCATCCCACGAGAAATGATACACTCATCATAACACAAACAAGACTACAATTCTTATAGTCTTGAAATAATTGTGCATACTTGCTCGCATCATTTTGTAAAGAACAGCACTCTATGGTTCGTATCGATAATTTACCGTTTAGCAACATCCAGATGCAGGGCGCTCAACGCCGGGAATGGCTACGCCAGCACGCCCCCCAGCATCTCCAGCACTGCGCGACCCTGGTTGCCCACGCGCTACAGCAGCGCGACGCGGGGGCGTCGCGGAGCACCCTGGTCCTGGGTGCGGGCGCCTGTACCGAGGTTCCGCTGACCGACCTCAGTCGCGCCTCCGACGAGGTGGTTCTCGCCGACATCGACCTTGCCGCCATGCGTCTGGGACGTGAGGAACTGGACTCGCCAGCGCTCCGCAGACGTGTGCGCCTGCTCCAGGGCGATATCAGCGGTGGCGTTAGCAACAATCTCGCTCGCCTGGTCGCGCGCCAGAACTGGTCCGAAATCGCCGCAGAAGGTGCTCGTGCCGTCTTCGATGCCGCCGCCCTCTGCCTGGAACAGTGTCCCGTATCAGATCCTCCGCAGATCCAGGAACTACCCGCGGGTGCGTTCGGCCTCGTCGTCAGTTCGCTCGTCCTCTCGCAACTGTTCAGCTATCCCATCCTCGACCTGCTCGATCACCTGCAGCGCGTGGCCCCTTCGTTCATGAATGAGCAGGAGCGTCACCGCCGCTATCAGGAGGCTGCGCAAAACTTTCGTATCCGCGTCATCAATGCCCACCTGCACCTCTTACACAACCTGTTGGATGCAGGCGGCCTCGCTGTCCTGCTCAGCGATGTGCGCGGCTTCGTCTTCAACGTCCACGGCACCGATCACGACGCCACCCACCGCCGCGCCATGCCCCTTGTTCCACGCACCTTCCCCGACCTGGTACGCGACACCTTCACCGTCCGCGCAGAAGCCGAATGGGAATGGTTGACCGATCTGCCGACGAAGGAGCGGCCCGGTCGCGGGTATGAGGTTGTTGGGTATGTGCTTCAATCTCCTGATCGCAACTAATAGCTGCTCAGCAAATTGAGCAGATCGTGACGGATCATTTTGCTGCCGTCAGTAAAATGATCGAGTCAGGCAAAGGCGCTCTTACTTTGCCAGGGTACTCCTTGAGCATACCTGTGCCTACCAGGGAGGGCCACTTCTCATCTGAATAATCAAGCTACCAAAGTATATTATACATATGAGAGCAAACAGAGGGGCAAAGGGAGAAATGTTTACATGGAGTAAATTTGGGAGGAAAAGGAGAGCTACAAATGAGAAAGTGGCAACAGCGAGAAGAATGTAAAGAATGGATCTTCCTCTGTTATTGCTATTAAAGATGGTTTTCATGAAATACGGTAGTGACCCTGTTAAGAGGTGGTAGGAACACGGGAGGTCAACACTTCCAGGAACGACCAGAGATGGTCCGTCAGCCCCAGAGCCATGGCCGGAGACTGCTGTCGATACCGACGCACTCC
>DAOTTD010000361.1:0-4135 GCA_034438015.1 Ktedonobacteraceae bacterium
TCGGCGGGGCGGCAGCCTCTCCTCAAGAACCGCACCCACCGGCTAGTGAAAGTACACCGGCAAATTTACTTGTCGTTGGTACCACACTGGCACAGTTACTTGTCGCTGAAACTGCCTCAGTAAACCCACCTATCGCCGACACCAAGTCGGCAGGTTTAATAGCCACCGATGGTACTGTTTAATTGACTTCCATCAAAAATCTGAGCAAAGCATAAAAGATGTTATGCAACACTATGTCGCTACTCTTGAAACTCTTACGCAACAGCGTGATGCTGAGTTCAAGACCATCACGCAACAACAAAAAGAAGAGTTCCTTCACGATCAGGAAAGCATCATTGAGCGCACAAAGACGGAGATCGAACAGAGTATTTCGAGACACCTTCAAGACGAAAGAGACAGACAGGAAAGAGAGATACATGAGCAAGAAGACATTCGCCCAGCCAGAGAAGCGACACGCACCGCTACAGAGCGTGTTGCCGTTCTTGAAAAGAAGGTACGGACTCACAAGCGCCTCAAAATTGGCCTGGTTGGGCTTGGTGTAGTGGTCTTCCTCGCTCTGGTCATCATCCTTCTCTTCTTTCCGCCACTTCCACAATGGATCATTGCCCTTCTCCTGGCCGTGATTGCATCGATATTTGCCACTTCCTCCTTCTGGAAAAGTACGATTTCAGAAGACAACATTACAGCATACAAGCGGCAGATTGCACTGTATCAGACAAAGAGTGATGAGTACGCCGCACTGAGTGAAGAAGAGCGATGTGCGTTGCTTGTCCAAAGAATAGTGTAACCCCCATCCTCTCTGGGGTTTCGACATACCCCTGCGAACCGATGCACGGGCACCTGTTGGCCGTCCTGCGCAGTCCTTGCGCACGCGCTATGCATAGATCACCTGTTCGTGGCACATCCTTGTGCCTCGGTAGAGTCCCCGGCTAGAGACAGGGCCTTTCTTGGCCTTCTCACGCCGTTTTCTCCTCATCTGCGCAACCAGGGAGATCATCTGTTCGTGAACGGTTCCATCCCCCACACCTCCACGTGCGAGCAAGCTACAAGTTTATGAAAGTAAGTGCAGAACTGAACCGACGGGGAGACTGTCGCGGCACAGGGCGGTTCAGTCCTTGTGCCGTGCATCTGCTCCATAGTTCCTGACATTTATCAGAAAACTTTTCGCCTCTTTCAAATAACTTTTCCAATCTCTGGTAGCTGTTAAGCAAAGAAAACAGGCACGCGTCTCGCGCATAACTTTTCCGCTCGATGCATCCACCATTTTCCGAAAAAGTTTGGTGCTGTTTTTCCCCTGTTCTGATCCACAAGGAAAAGTTATCTGAGAGAAACGAAAAGTTATGCGAAAAACTCTTGCTCTTTGCGAGGCAAACGGATATACTCGAAGGGAGGGCATGTATTCTCTTCCATTGGCAGCAGTTGGCAAAACGACCTCCTTTGAAGCCCTGCGTGAGCAACACCCTCTGCTCGAAGCCCTGCTCACGGTCCTGATCATTGAAGAGTAAGGGAAGCCTCTCTATGAAACCTGGCCAGCAGAATCAGAGAAACAAAGAGCGAGGAGAAAACTCGTGAGCGAATTCAAAGAAGTATCAACGGATGGCGTGGAGATCCAGCAGGCGATTGGCTTGACCGATGAATTTTTGCACGAATTGGTGCAAGAACTCGATCACGAGGAGATCGTAGGGATAACACTGGGGGGCAGCTATGCGCGAGGTACAGCCACCTTGTTTAGCGATGTCGATTTGGCCTGTTTCTGGCGTGAAGGAGTGAAGCCGTCACCCAAGCGTTTCCTGTATCGGCAAGGCAAGCTGATCAGCGTCAAAATGACCTCAGTGACGGAGATCCGCGAGTTGCTGAAGCGTCCACAATCAGCCATCCTCTTCGTCAGCGGCAAACGTCGGCTCTTGTTGGACAAAGATGGCTCAGTGGCCCGTTTACTAGCAGAGATCGAGGCGTTTCGTTTGGAGGATCTCCAGGTGGCGGTGAATGCGAATGTCAGCTTGTGGATGATGCTGATGGCTGAGAATGTCCAGAAGGTGCTGCGTGAGTTTGAGCAGGAGAATGCCCCAGGGCTGGCCTTGGTGATCACCAACCTCGTCGCAGAACTGACGTTACTTACAGCTCTGTGCCAGAGAACGTTGATCACTAGCGACAGCACCTACTACCAGCAGGTACAGGAGGCCGCAGGTCTCGACTCGGCCTGGACTCGTTCTCATCGCATCGCCACAGGATTGGAAGCTGGTCCCACGAGCATTGCTCCGCTCGGAGCGCGTGGGATCGCGGTGCTCCATCTGTATCGCGAGACGTTTGTGTTCGCCAGGCCAGTGATGCAGACCGACCATCGAGCCATTGCCGAACAGGTCTTGCGGGTGGTCCAGGAGGCCGCAGAATGGCTTCCATTTTCAGAGGAGGAACAGCGATGGCTCAAGAATTGGGTGTAAATGCAAGCCTGACCAGCAAGAGGCCTTTTTGTTCCAGGAGCTCCTGCCCACCAGAGTCACTACTCATTTGGCTAGGGTTTCCTCTATGCTAACTGACGACACGTTTCATGCTTGGTGCGTGCGCAACACGATCGCGCCAGAGACGCAAGCCTACATTGAGCGGATTCGCTCATCACAGCCCGTGCGCAAGGTGCGTAATCGCGCTTCCAACGTGAGTGGACGCTACCCTTCTGTCAAAATGGGCCGCTCCATCCAGTTTGAGAGCCATCATGTCGAGTTGTGGGGAATCTACGCGATGGAGCGGGACGACGATGTTCTGGAATACTATGATCAACCAGCCCGCATCCAGCTTCAGTATCGCGCTCGTTCTGGTCGAAAGACGACGCAGTGGCATACCCCAGATTTCTTCGTCATTCGGCAACGCTCCGCTGGCTTTGAAGAATGGAAGCCGGTCACTGCCCTGGATCAGCTTTCGGTGACGATGCCGCAGCGGTATCAACGCGAACCATCAGGCGGCTGGCACTGTCCCCCTGGAGAAAGCGCCGCACAGGTGCATGGCTTGTTTTATCGGGTTCGGACCACCGCCGAGCTGCATCCGCTCGTGATCCAAAACCTCAAGTTTCTCCAAGATTTCTGGGTTCATCCGTATGCGGTGACATCTGACCAGGAACGAGAGGTTCTCACACTGGTCACAACCGCACCGGGGATTTCTGTCAGGCAACTCCAGGACGCCTGCCCTGATCTGCCAGTCGATGTGATTTGGGCGCTCCTGACCGATCAGCGTCTCTTTACTGATTTGTCAGTTTCGCCGCTCATGCAATGGGACCAGGTACGTCTCTTCCGCTCACAGGTTGAAGCAGAGGAGGCTCGTTCCCGCGCTGCGAGGTTTTCGCAGCCGATCCCGTTGTTTACGCGACTGAGCTTTGATGGGCGATTGTGGGAAGCAGAAAAACAGGGAGAGCTGGTGGTCTTGCGCCCAGAAGTTGGCGGAGCTCTCAGCCTCCCAACAAGCCAGGTGCAGCAGCTCCTCGATACGGGGGCGGCCACGCTCGTCGAGGAGGCGGCCCCATCCCAGCTTTCCGAGGAGGCCAGAACACGGCTCTTGAGTGCTGGCCCTCCTGCTTTAGCTGCTGCCAATCAACGTCTCCGCACCATTCTGGCATATATGAGCGGCGAGCCGGTGACGGTCACGAAGCGCTCCGTGCAAAACTGGCTGCGCAGCTACCGGGAAGCTGAGCGTGCTTACGGCTGCGGGTATCTGGGGTTACTGGACAAATCGGCGCGTCGCGGCAACCGAGCGCCTCGCGTAGACGCGGCCTCGAAACAGCTCCTGGAAACGGTTCTTCGCACCCATTACGCAGTCCCCCAAGCGAAACGCCGCTCCGCCGTCTATGCCCTGTACCGTGAGGAATGTGCCAAACAGCAGATTTCTCCTGTCAGTCAAGCCACCTTTTATCGGGAATGTGCCTTATTTACGACCCCCGAAGTCACGACAGTCCGCAGCGGGAAGCGTGCTGCCTATCGGGACCAACCCCGCTTTTTCTCTCTGGATCGCACCACCCCGCGGCATGGGGAACGGCCATTTGCTGTTGCACATCTCGATCACACGGAATTAGACATTCTGCTCGTCTCCTCCATCACTGGCAAACCGCTGGCAAAGCCTTACGCGACGTTTCTGACCGACGCCTACAGCC
>DAOTTD010000362.1:0-6584 GCA_034438015.1 Ktedonobacteraceae bacterium
GTCCTGCGTCGCGCATAAGTTCTCGCTTCTCTGCCTCCTTGATCTTCTCACGTCCTTCCTCTTCATTCTCCTTCTGATCCTCTTCTCGACCATAAGCAAGCAGGCTCACTTTTTTTAGGGAAGAGCCTCTATCAGTATAGCGTTTACAAACGATGGAAGAGAAGGTATGGATAGCGGAATACTACGGGCTGGATACGCTGCATTACTGCAAAGATCCCTGGGCGTTGCGTCACTATTGGATGAATAAGGGGACAGGGGATTATCAACGGGCGCGGTGCAATCGGTGGGAATGTCGGCATTGTGGGCCGCGTAAGGTGGTGTTGTGGCGTCAACTGGTCAAGCAGGCGGAGCCGGTGTTGTTCTTGACACTCACGAAAGCGGGTAAGACGATCGAGGAGGCGCGTCGAGCCTTAACGACCTTCATGCAGGCGTTGCGTCGGGGATCGAAGGGGCTTGGTCTCAATCGCAAGGGACGGCGTGAGGCGTATCCTGTGGAGTACTTTGCGGTGTTAGAGCGGCATGAGGACTTTGAGCGTAATGGGTTTCATTGGCATATCCTGATCAAGGGAGTTGACTTCATTCCCTATAAAGAGGTGATTGTTCCGCTGTGGACTTCGGCGATGAAGGGCAAGCGTACAGAAGAAGAGATGCTTAAGCGTGATTATGGCTATTCGGACGAAGAACTAGCACAACTGAGGGAAGAGGATGAAGAGAAGAAGTTTCAGCGGTATGGCTGGATTGAGCGCATACGCAATAATAAAGCGATTGGCTATGTTACCAAGTATCTGATGAAAGCGCTTTCCGTGGGGGAACGGGGGACAAAAGAAGTACAGCGTGAACGGTCGGTAGTGGTACGTGACGAAGAGGGGCATGCGCGGATAGAGAAGCAGGTGGTGACAGAACGGGTCGTAAGCAAGGCGCATCGTATTTGTTATTCGCGTCAGTTTTTCCCTGAGTCGGTCGCGTGCCTGCGCAAGCGGCTCTTTGCGGGGGTCGAGCATGAGGAACAAGGGGAAAATGGCAAGCCAGTAGCCTCTGATGAGCCAGAAGAGGCGTCGGGATGGGTGCTGATGGAGCGAGATGTGGAGGGGTATGTGGATATGGAAGAGTACAAGCGGCGGTGGTATGCAGAAGCGGCTGAACAATTAGAAGAGGTGAGGCAAGAGGATGGGGAGGTGTACCAGGAACAGAAACGAGAGGTAGCGGCTCAGATTGCGTATGAGGCGCGTCTAGCGGTGCGTGAGGTGTATCGGCAACTAGAAAGGAGGGTGTTGCAGGAGGCATTAGAGGATGCTCGTCCGGTGTGTCGGCGGGTGGTAAGTATGTGGGACTATCATCGCAGGATGTTAGCGCGTGCAGGTTGAATGGGCAAGCAGGAAAGGCGAGGGAGGTGTTTTATGGGAAAACAGGCGAGATGGAAGCGAGAACGGCGTTTGATGCCGCAATGGCAAGCCGTAAGGCAAGCGCGGCAAAAGTGGTTAGGGAAAGTGGTTCAGTTTGATCTTGGTCAAGGGGATGGTGTTCAGCTTGCGAGGGTGACAAGCATCTCTGATGAGGGTGATGTGGTGGTAGAGTGTCTTGCTGGCTCTGATCGTCGGGTACCTGGGCTGCTGATGTCGCTTGGCTATCTGGATCAGGTGCTTACCCTGGTTGATGCAGAGTAGGAGGTGGTCTATGAGGCTTGATGAGACATTGAGGCACTACCTGATTAGCCTTGAGACTAGACGTTGCTCTGACCATACTATTGTGAATTATCGCAAGTCTCTTCTGTTGATGATTCGCTTATTAGCTGACCTCTGTGGTGTAGTGGAGCTAGAGCAGGTTACTGTGTTGCAGCTTCGTCAATGTGTTCAGCACTTAATGAATGCTCCTGTCCAGGTGAAGAGGACACGTCGGCCTATAAATGGTACCACGCTTTCAGCTTCGACTGTGGCTACCCATATTCGGCGGTGGAAGTCATTTTATAGCTGGTGCTTTAGGGAAGAGCTAATAGAGAAGAATCCCTCTACGCGCCTGGAATACCCGAAGGTTGATGAGAAGGTGATTGATACTTTTTCTGAGAAGCAGGTAGAGCAGATGATTAATACGTTTGACCTCTCGACTCCTGGGGGGTTCCGTGATTATGTGATTATTGTCTTGATGCTTGATACTGGTTTGCGTCGATCTGAGGTTGCGGCGTTGTGTGTTAGTGATGTTCATGATACCTACATTTCAGCCTTTGGGAAGGGTCGTAAAGAACGTCAAGTAGGCATTCATCCGAAGGTCAGTATGCTCTTGTGGAAGTATATTCATAAGTATCGGTGTCCGGTTTCACCTGATGAGACCGCTTTGTTTCTAGGTGTTGGTGGTGGTCGTACGGGTCTTCCCTTTGGTCGTGGCGGAATGCAGGCTTTGATTAATCGTTTGAAGGCATCTACTGGTATTGATGATGTGCGCCTATCGGCCCATACTTTTAGGCACACTTTCGCTTGTATGTATTTGGATGAAGGAGGGGATTTGTTCAGCTTGTCTAGAGAGATGGGGCATAATGACATAAAAACGACGGAAAAATACCTGAAGAGTTTTAATAGCAGAAATGCCCGTGCGCACCATGCTGGACATTCGCCGATTAACCGGATTAACCTGCGTTCTCAGCGTGGCGGTAAGGTGCAAAAAAAGAAGTCTAAGGAGTGAAGTATAACACGTCTGGCACCTTTTAGGGGTGTTATACTAGTCTAAAAAACTGGTTAAAATCGAGCCATTAGGGGATAAAAACCTTGATGGCAATTTGTGCTGTACTGGCTTGCGGTCTGATTTGAGGGAATTTCCAAAAAGTGGGAAAATATGAGTGGGAAGAGTGCCTTTGTGTTATACTACGCAAGGACTAAATCTTGTTAAGTATTTTTAAGAAGCACCTTATACCCCATAAAGGAGAATAGAGTCACCTATGGATGAAATGCAAGACGGAAGAAATGATCAGAATCCCATTCCGGTCCATTTTGTGGACCGAAATGCGCCTGGTGATGGACAGACCTGGACCGATAGAGGGAATGCCGCCGTTCAACGAGAAGATTACGAGTCTGCTGCCGAGGCTTTCGAGCGGGCTGTGGAAGCAGATCCTGAGGATGCCCGTGCCCGCTATAATCTGGCATTGGTGCGCCAATACCTGGACGACCTTGAGGGAGCCGTGGCGGGATACAGACGCGCGATCGACCTGGACCCGCAGTTGCTCGATGCGTATATTAATCTGGGCAATGTCTATGGAGAACTCAGCTTGAACAGGGAATCCCTGGAGATCTTCCAACTGGCGCAGGAGCTGGCCCCCGACAACGATGAGATCTGTCTGAGCGTCGCCGATGCCTATCGCGCTCAGAATCTCTACCAGGATGCAGTCCAGGCGTATCGCCAGGCGCTTATTCTCAATCCTGAGAATACCGTGGCCGCCGATAATCTGCGCGATGTGCGTGAGCGCATCAATGAGCAGTTGCGCCGCGTGATGGATCAGGAGCGCCGCGTCGATGATAATCCCGTCGATGCTTCGCGCTACGCCGAGCTCGCCAGCTTGTACCTGGATATGCGGCGCTACGATGATGCTCTCTCGACCGCCAATCAGATGCTGACGCTCGATCTCGATAGCCGCGTCGGCTACGATATGCTGGCCGCCGTCTATGAGCAGATGAACGAGCGCGATCAGGCCGCCGATACGTACGCCCGTATCGTCTCTCTCGATCCCGACGATGCCGAAGCCTGGGAGCATCTCGGCACCTGGCGCTCCCTACAGGGACGCAATGGGGAGGCGATCGATGCCTATGATCATGCGATTGAGCTTGATCCACAACGTACCACCGCCCGCTTCAGCCTGGCGGAGGCCTATCTCGAAGCTGAACGCTACGATGATGCCCTCTCCATCTATCGCAGCCTGATTGAGAGCGGTGAGAGCGGTCAGCTCCAGGGAGACGATCTGGCGGCTGCGTACGCGGGCCTGGCCGATACCTACAATTCTATGGAACGCTACGCCGAGGCCATTCAGACCGCGCAGACCCTGCTGGAGCGCTTCGAGGATGATCCAGAAGGGTACTATCAGCTCGCTGCCGCCTACGATGGACAGGGCGACTACGATGAGGCTATCGCGAACTACCAGAACGCGATCGAGAGCGATCCGCTCAACGCAGACTACTACAACGATCTCGCCGATACGCTGCGCGAGGTGAAGCGCTACGACGAGGCTCTCGATATCGTTCAGCAGGCCATCTCTATGGACCCCTCGCTGATTCTTGCCTACGAGACTCTGGCGCAGATCTACACGGAGACCAATCGGCCAGATGAGGCCGCCGAGGCGCTGAGCCAGGCGGAAACTTTGCGCTCGTTAAACGAGGTCTAAACTCACTCTCGTAGTATGTGGGAAATGGGGTGGGCGTCCGCGGACGCCCACCCCATTTCCCACATACTACAACTTACGAAGCGTAGCGGCGAGGAGTCAGAGAAAAAGGTCCGCCACCACTGTCAGATACCGTGATGACTCATGTGCTAATTGCCAGGGTTTGCCGCTAGGTATTCTCCTGCTTTTTCTCAATGATGTCGGCAAATTCCTCTAAATCGCCGAGTCGCTGCTGAAGATGGTCATAGAGCAGGTCACGGTTGATCGAGCTGGGATCGTGCACCAGCGCATCGCGCAGATTTGTGAGCACCTCCAAGCGATATGAGAGCGGACGTGGAATGATCTGCTGGCTGGCAACGATGCTGAGCAGCTCGTGAAACCCCTCCGGACGGCGCAGGCCAAACGAGGCTACCAGTGCGCTGCATAGTTGCAGGCACGCCTCGATCGCGAGCTGCAGGTAGCGCTCCGCCAGTCCATGCACCCGGTAGTCCGAGACAAACTCTTCGCGCTGCGTCTGCCTCAATTCGCGCAGAATCTCTACCGCGTCCCGCAACTGCTTGAGCTGTCCCTGCACGACCTCTTTGTCCAGTGGGAGCATCTGCCTGTACAAGCGCCGGCCCAGCGCCTGGTTCTGTATCTCGTCGAACTTCTTGAAATCCAGGTAGTCCATCACTGCCTTTGTCTCGAAGGACACGCGCTGCTTCTCATCGCGTGTAAACAGGATCTGCCCATATTTAATGACCTGCAGTTTGAGCAGCAGCGAGGCCTGGTTCAAAATGACCACGTCGATAGTGTCGGATTCCAGTCGTTTTGCCAGTTCGCTGAAGAAGTAGAGCTGGTAGTCGAGAAACTGGTCCGCCTTGATCTGGTCCATCAGCAAGATGGCTATGTCGACGTCGCTCATGTGCCCAAATGCGGTACGATTTGAGAGTGAGCCTGCGAGGTAGGCAGCATTGACAGGACTTTGTACGAAGAGCTGGTTGAGTCGAGATTGCTTTTCGAATAAGTTCATCAAAGTTCTCCGAGAAAACCCTGGACCTATCCCAGGTCGTTGGAAGGTGCAACGAAGTCTTCCTTGGGAACTACACTAGTTCTTCTAACAACTATACCATAAAAAGTTTCTCCGTGCGGTCTTTCCCTCCACTAATTCTGCGGCGCGCGCTCACAACCGGAAAAACTGTTTAGTTCATTTCTTCCTGATCCTCAGCGCCTGCGGTGCTTGCTAGCCCTCGACCCACTCCTCGCCGTTGGTGGCGACCTCTTTTTTCCAGATCGGCACCGTGCTCTTAAGGGTGTCGATGATGTAGCGGCACGCGTCGAAGGCTTCGCCCCGGTGCGGGCTGGCAACGACGATAATGACGCTTGCCTCGCCGATCTCCAGCCGCCCGAAGCGATGCGCGACGGCGACTCGCTCGACCCCCCAGCGCTGCTGTGCCTCCGTGATGATGCTGCGTATCTGTTGTTCGGCCATCTCTTCATAGACGTCATACTCAAGGTAACGCACCTGTTTGCCGCGCGCATTATCGCGCACCACGCCCTCAAAGACAACGATGCCGCCCACGCTGGAATGGCTCACCACCGCTATTAGCTCGTCCCGCTGCAGCGGCTCGCGCGTCAATTGAATAAGTGCTTCCATCAGTCAACCTCCTCGCCCTGTATTCCACCGCCCATCGGTGGAATAAACACCAGCTCATCACCATCATACAGGACCGTCTCTGCGTCCACATAGCGCCGGTTGACCGCGCTGACGCAACGCGGCATAATCGTCTGCAGACCCGGATAGCGCGTCAACAGTTCCGCGCGCATAGCGGCGACGCTGCTTCCCTCGGGTACATTCAGCGTCTCCTCGCTCTGTCCGACGATCTCGCGTAACGATGCAAAGTAACGTATGTGGATTTTCATGGTAGGAGTATATCACACTTTCTCTGAATCTTTCTATGCCTTTACCATCTGCGCAATCGAGCTTGTAAGGGGACTTTTTTGTCCAATCCTGTCCAGTCAAGACGATATGAAACCAAAGGTTTTAGTGTCAAATTTGGTGTCATGATTGGCCGCTTTCCCTTTGAGGAACGGAGTTGTTACCAGTCTCGGCATAAGCAGCTACTGGACTGACCGCCTTCATTTGACAGTTGGATAGAGATGCTTGAGCTTGATGCGGGCATCGGCCGCCGTAAAACGCCAGTCGATGCCTGCCTGAGCCTGATTGCGTTCAAGCTGCCAAACAGCA
>DAOTTD010000363.1:0-16268 GCA_034438015.1 Ktedonobacteraceae bacterium
GCAACAACTTCAGGTATGGCGTTGCCTCGCTCTGTATCGGCGGCGGACAGGGTATCGCTGCGGTCATTGAGAACGTCGCTTCGTAGTCAGTCCTGCTCATCATCGGCTCTTCGGCTTTTTGTCCGGCCTGCGACCCGAGCAATGGAACGGCTACATTCGTGCCTGGGTGACTGGTTCAACCTGGCATCATTTCGAGGAGCATGCTGAGCAGGTACGCTCCTGGCGCAGCTCGCGCTAATAGGATATTGCAGCGCAGCGTAGGTGTGATAGACTATCTGCCTATGCTGCGCATGTTTGAGACGATCTCTGGTTATTTTACCCCCCTCTCAAAAATCAGTCTGACCCCGATCAAAGGATTCAATGCCCTGGCCTGCTTCTCTGTTTGCTTGACTTTGCTTTGAGCGTAGAGTACGATTTCTATAGATGTGAGTAACTGAAGTTACCTATATTGTACATTGGCAGGGTGAGATCAACAGGAGCGCGCAACAATGCAAGAGCGTGAAACTGTGCGATGGTTACAGTTGACGTATAAAGTCCCCAGTGAACCTTCTCAGAGGCGTGTCTGGGTCTGGCGCCGTTTGCAGAACATGGGCGCCTATGCCCTCCAGAACTCGGTCTACCTGCTGCCTTTTTCGGAAGAGGTCGAGAAGCGTTTTCGTCAACTCGCCCAGCAGATACACGAGATGGGCGGCGATGCCAGCGTTTTCTCCGTCATGCCCCTTGATCCGAACGACGAGCAGCGTATCCAGCGAGCGTTACTTGAAGCGCGTAACAGCGAGTACAACAAGGTTGTTTACACCTGCGCGCAGTTCCTCGCCAGGGCCGCGCGCCTCGTTGAAGCACAGGACTGGACCGAGCGCATTCACGCTGAACTGGCTGAAATCCTGGAAAAAGTGCATACGCTGTTTCGTACCGCCCGGCGTCACGATCTCCTGGGCGCCCTGACAGCGGCGAGTCGTGCTGTTGCCGCCGAGGCGCTGGCCGCTTGTGAGCAGCTCTTCCGCGTCCTACTCGATAAAGATTATGCCAAAGCGCGCCGCCTACTTGAGCAGCACCGTGAGCTGTACCAGGACGCAGGTGGGGGCGACTCTTTCGATGTGGACGTGCAAAAGGAGGGATGAGAGCCGCCTGTTTACACTTTTGTGATTTGCATCATTGATTTTAGCGGTAGCATCGGGTATAGTACAATTAATACAACCAGAAGCCAGTCTGAAACGTATACGTTACAGTGTGGGATGTAGGTTTATCCTACCTGCTTCTTAAAGTAAAGGGATACATGAATATGGATAGACAACCGCAGGTTCGTCGCTCTAGTGGCTCTAAAACGATCGCGCTGGATGGTCGCAAAGTTATTGCACGCTACCACCTTCTGAGGTTTCAGTTACTGGCCGCGCTAGTCTCTGCTGGTCTTGCCGTAGGGCTCCATCTTATCTTTGGGCGCTAGAGCAGCATACCGGCGTAAAACATATGATAGGCACCCCTTCGTGGGTGTCTTTTTGTTTTGAAGCTTTCTCCCCTATGCCAGACGATGGCAGCTCTTCCCGGCTCTCCTCGCGAGGCGACGACGGACTTGCATGTCGTGTGAATAGTGAGTAAAATCAATCGTATACTATAAAATTATCGATGAACTAAGAAATCCGAGTTCGTTGGAGCAGTGTGACATATGAGTATTCTACCCAGGCCCACTACACCAATCTCCTCGCAGCGCGATGCCGTGCCGCGGCGCCTGATCGTGACCGCGAGCGTGGCGACGTTTGCTATTCGCGACTGGTCGTTGTGGATCTTGTTGCGCGAGGGCCCGTGGGGGGCGCCGATGCGCCTGGTGCTGGGAAGCGAGTCGGTGGCGGACGCGGTGGAGCGTATCCTTGAGGCACTGCTCATGTGGCCCGATGTGGCTTCCCTTCTGCAACTGAAGGCTGGCTGGCAGGAGCAGCAGATCCAGGTATGGGGTAGTGCGGAGCAGGGCGCGGCGGTCTCACTGATTCACAGCATTCTCCTGCGCGCCAATCGCGATGAGCTACGCCCGCACCTGCGCGTGCAGCCGGTTCCCAGCCTGCATGTGAAATGGGTCCCCGTTGCTGACGTCGAAGCAGGCCATTATGCCCTCGATACAAACGTACAGCCGGGAGTACAGACCGCGCTCCACGCACTGCGTTCACAGGTACAGCGCGACCCGGAGACCGTGCTGCGCTACCTCGCCGATATGGGGAACATGCCCATCGCCAGTACTGATGTCGAGAGGTGGCGAGAAGATCCTGCCTCGCCAGAGGAAAGCAAACAGACGCTCCCACTCAATGCGATTAAAGAACCTCCCAGTGGCGATCGGATCATGACGCTCGCGGAGGCCGCCTTGCTCTACCGCGCCTTCTTCCCGCCCGATGAGCAGATAGACCTCTCGAACCTGCGCCGCCGCTTCCTTTCGACGAACAAATTGGAGCCTGTGGATGAAGAGCGGCCCGTGCGTGGGCGCGAGCTGGATTGGCGGCGCGTCAGTCGCGCGTATAGATATATCGGCTAGAAATTGCTACCCAGCCGGGGCGGCGGCGTATACTATATAGAGAGCGCGATAAAAAAACGGGCGTGTATATTTATTCATTTGAGGGAAATTATGGCGAAGGTTACGACAGGCACCGGCGATACGGGCTATACAGGACTGCTTGGAGAGCAGCGTGTTCCGAAGTACGATCCGCGTCCCGATACGTTTGGCACTGTGGACGAGGCAACGTCCGCGCTGGGCCTGGCGCGGGCTGCTGCGCAGGATGCGAAGGTCAAAGCGATTATCTACCAGATACAGCAGGAACTCTATCTGCTGATGGGCGAACTGGCGACGCCGGCGGAAAACTACGAAAAAATGGGCCTGCGTATGACGATAGAGCACGTTCAGCGTCTGGAGCAGGTAGAGGAGGAGTTGAAGCGCGAGGTTGAGATCCCCAACAAATTTATTATTCCGGGCGATACTCTCGATGGGGCCGCGCTCGACCTGGCGCGCACGATCATCCGGCGTGCCGAGCGCATGAGTGTGAAGTTGCTGCACGATGGCGTCATCCAGAATAATGAAGTGGTGCGTTACCTCAACCGGCTCTCCGACCTTATCTTTATCATCGCCCGCTACATCGAGGTCAAATCGTCCCTGGCGCAGCGCCCCGAATAAAGCAGACACATGCTCGCATACTATACTCTCTATCTGAACGAGGAAAAAAGACCTTGATTGTTCTACATGCTCTATGGGAGACCACGACACCCGGCAAGCTCCACCTCTGGGCCGAGGCGTCGCATCTCGTAAAATCCGCTGCCCGGCACACGCCAAAGCAGGACGGCAAGCCCCGGCAGCACTCCTTCGCGCTCACACGTGACGATCTGGTGGAGGCCACCGGCGAACTCCTGGGCAGCCTGCTCGCGGAGAGTGCCGGCACCGATGCAGTGACGCTGCGCCTCCCCTCAACGGTCAGGGGACCTCTGCCCTCACCCGAACTCATCCTCAAGCAATCGGTGGATGATAAAAAAGAGGCCCAGTTTAGATGGTGGTACGTGGTCTCCGCTGTGCTTGATGCGGGTGCCGCGCAGGACTTTCTGCTTGCATTGCCCGCCCGCGCGCCTGCCGGTATCGCCTTCGGCAGCGACCTGCGTTTCTGGATAGAGGCGGCGCGCTTCTCGCTGGAGCTGTTGACCCGGCAGTGTTTCGTGCCTGCGCTGCACGAGAGCGCGCATGGGCGTACCGCAACCTGTCAGGCAGCCTGGGAGGTCGCCCTCTCGCCCGAAGACGACGAACGCATGCAGCGCCTTGCGCGCCTGATGCCCCCGGTCTGCTGGTCATTTGTGCCGCCCGAGCAGAAGAACGTCTTATTGCTGCGACAGATTGTGCAGGATTTTCTCAACCAGACCGTCGATGCCTTTGTGCGCGGAAATCTCTCCTCGCTGCTGCCAACGAAGCGTCGCCGCTCCACAGAAGTTTTACAGGAGCAATGGGTACAGGCGCTCACCAGCGCCGATGGCACCTTCACCGCGCCCGTCGAAGTCGTCAAGAAGTTCTCGGGAGAACTACATGGCTGGCTCGGCCAGCTGCGCCCGATCGAGGTGGGCGCGCCCTTCCGCACCTGCTTCCGCCTTGATCCGCCCGAGGGCGAAGATGAGCAGACGACGGGGTGGCATATCGGCTTCTACCTGCAGGCCAACGACGATCGCAGCCTGATCGTGCCCGCCGAAAAGGTCTGGACCGAGCGTTCCAGCACGCTCACCTTTCTCAAGCGCAAGTTCGAGAATCCCCAGGAGCGTCTGCTAGCGGATCTCGGCAAGGCGTCGCGCCTGTTTCCTGCGATCGAAGAGAGCCTGAAGGCCGCCCATCCGCAGCAGCTCGAATTGAGCACTGAGCAGGCATACGCGTTCCTGCGCGAGTCGGCTCCCCTGCTGGAACAGAGCGGCTTCGGCATCCTCGTTCCACCCTGGTGGCAGAAGCCCACCGCGAAGGTCGGCGTCAAATTGAAGGTCAAGCCGAGGGTCGGCGCGGCGGCAAACGCCGGCCTGATGGGCCTGAATAGCATCGTAGACTACAACTGGCAGGTCGCCATCGGCGGGACCACGCTCTCCGCCAGGGAGTTCGAGAATCTGGTCAACCTGAAGCAGCCGCTGATCAAAGTGCGCGGCCAGTGGGTCGAGCTGCGCCCGGAGCAGATCGAGGCCGCCATCGCCTTCTTCAAGAAGAAGCGCGCCAGCAAGGATATGTCGCTCGGCGAGGCGCTACGCATCGGCCTGGGCCAGGGCACCGCCGAGATGGGCCTGCCCGTGCTGGATATCGAGGCGGAGGGCTGGATCAAAGAAGCACTGAGCCGGCTCTCCCAGAATGTGTCTCTTACCAATATCGAAGTCCCCGCGACGTTTCAGGGGAAACTGAGACCATATCAGTTGAAGGGCGTTTCGTGGCTGGCGTTTTTGAAGGAGTTCGGGTTTGGAGCGTGTCTGGCAGATAGCATGGGACTGGGAAAATGCCTGGCGGCTGATTCCAATATTGTTGTCAATGGAAACCTGCAAACAGCTGAAGGTATCTGGAACAGTCATGCTGGTGAAACGGCGTTTGACGGTGAAGGATATTGGGTTGAGCCTTCCGGGCAATTGCTCGTTAATGCTATTGATGAGACTACAGGAAAAATTGTACAGGCCCCTATCAAGCATTTATATCGTCAGCAAGTTTCTACACATCTACGAAAAGTTCAGCTAGAAGATGGAAACAGTATAACAATCACCTATCCACACAAACTGCTCACGGATAAGGGTTGGACAAATGATCTACATGTTGGTGATTATGTTTGTGTTCCTGCCAGACTTCTATGGGGAGGGCAACCGGAAGATCCTGATCTTGTAAAGTTCCTTGCCTGGCAAATTGCCGAGGGATACGAGGGAACCTCAAGCCAGCTTCATATTACCCAGAAAAATACCGCTATTCTGGAAGAATTGCATATGTGCCTATATCGCCTCGAAGAGAGGTACAAAATCAAGATTAATTCACCTTCTATCGGTAATCCTCTGAATAAAGCTGCTTATCTAAGATTAACAAGCGTTGGATATAAGCGCTTTCTAGAAGATAAAGGTTATAAGTGGGGGTATTTATCACGAAATAAGTGTATTCCTGATTTCATCATGCAATCCGATTTGAATAGTGTACGTATCTTTTTGCAAAACTTTTTCGAGGCCGAAGCTTCTGTTGTTGCAAGTATGCGGAGTATCGAGATTAGTACTGCTTCACCTATAATAATCCAGCAAATTTCTTATATGCTCCGTCGCTTTGGTATCTGGATGCGCATATCCATAAAGCAGAAGCGAGCAACAAATGGTACAAGAATTGATCGTCCTTATCAGATAGGTGTCCTTGGGGGAAATGCTGCCAGGAAGTTCTGTCAGGAGATAGGTTTTGCCGGTATTGAGAAACAGAAGAAGCTAGAGAAAATCTGTGAATTCATAAGTAATACTAATGTTGAAGGTATTCCAGCATCAGAGATCGTGGCATTGACCCTTGCTTCTACTAAGATCCCTATGGCCCATTTTGATGTGAAGAGTGTCTATTGCAATGGCACACAACAGTTTTCGGGAGACAGTCTTAGACGAGTTGTTTCAGCAATGGATAGGATCTTAATTGGCGAAACAGAGCACCTGTATCGGGCGCTTTATTCTGAATATACGACGAAGTGGACTGCACAAACGCTAGCAGCTTATGCGCGGTTAGATAAGCAACAACTTTCAGAAACTCGAAATCATTTGCAACATCTACTTGACCAAGAGGTGTTCTATTGTCGAATTAAATCCATAGAGGATGTTCCGTATGATGGTTGGGTGTACGATTTTGAGGTTGAAAACCATCATAACTTTGTGGCGAATGGTATTCTTTGTCATAATACGATACAACTCATCACATTGTTATTGCACGAGCGTGAAAAGCGAACAGCTCCTGAAATGTTACCCGGTCCCACGCTGCTCATCTGTCCCATGTCCATCGTCGGCAACTGGCACAAGGAACTGCAGCGGTTCGCGCCCTCGCTCGATGTGATGATCCACTATGGGCCGGAGCGCCTCTCCGACGAGGCGTTCGCGGAGGAGGCCAGGAGGCACGCGGTGGTGATCACAACCTATGTACTGGCCCTGCGCGACAAGGAGCACCTGAGCGTGGTGGATTGGGAGAACATCGTCATCGACGAGGCGCAGAACATTAAGAACGAGACCGCCAAGCAGACGCAGGCCATCAAGCAGTTGCAGGGCAAGTACAAGATCGCGCTGACGGGAACGCCCGTGGAGAACCGCCTCTCCGAACTGTGGTCAATCATGGAGTTCCTCAATCCCGGCTACCTGGGCACGGGGACAGATTTCCGCCAGAGCTTCGCCATCCCCATTGAGCGCTATCACAACGCTGAGCGCTCGCAGACGCTGAAGAAACTGGTGCAGCCGTTTATGTTGCGCCGCCTGAAGACCGATAAGACGATTATCCAGGACCTGCCCGACAAGATGGAGATGAACGTCTTCTGCAACCTGACGCAGGAGCAGGCGTCGCTCTACGAAGCGGTGGTCAAGGATATGATGGAGAAGATCGAGCAGTCCGACGGCATAGAGCGGCGCGGCTTGATCCTCGCGGCATTGATGAAGCTGAAGCAGGTCTGCAATCATCCCGCGCACTTCCTCAGCGACCGTAGTAGCCTCGCGCGCCGTTCTGGCAAGCTGGCGCGCCTGGAGGAGATGGTGGAGGAGGTGCTGGAGGGCGGCGAGAAGGCACTGATCTTTACGCAGTTCGCCGAGATGGGCGACCTCCTGCAGCAGTACCTTGAGGAACGTTTCGGCTGCGAGGTATTGTTTCTGCATGGTAGCACACCCAAGAAGCAGCGTGATATGATGGTACAGCGCTTCCAGGAAGAGCAACGTGGAGCGCCGCTGTTTATTCTTTCGCTCAAAGCAGGCGGCGTTGGCTTGAACCTGACCGCTGCCAACCACGTCTTCCATTTTGATCGCTGGTGGAATCCGGCGGTAGAGAACCAGGCGACGGATAGGGCATTTCGCATCGGGCAAAAGAAGAACGTGCAGGTGCATAAGTTCGTCTGTGTGGGCACACTGGAGGAGCGCATCGACCAGATGATCGAGCAGAAAAAAGAACTGGCCGAGAGTATTGTGGGCAGCGGCGAAAACTGGCTGACCGAGATGTCGACGGAACAACTGAAGTCGCTGTTCAGGTTGAGCCGGGAGGCCGTAGGGGAGTAAGACATGGGACGCTGGCGCGATTACGAATGGAATTACTACTCAGAGAGCCGTCCGCGCAAGGTCACGGGTGGCATTAAGACGAAAAGCGAGCGCGGTGAGATCGGCGCGACGTGGTGGTCGAAGCGCTGGGTGCGTGCCCTGGAGTCCCTGGGCATGGGCACGCGACTGACTCGTGGCCGCTCGTATGCTCGCCAGGGGCAGGTGCTCGCGATCGACATCGAGGCAGGCGCCGTCAAGGCAAAAGTGCAGGGCTCGATGCCAAAGCCGTACAAGATCACGATCCGGTTGCGACCCCTCTCCGATCAGGATTGGGAGCAAGTAACCGACGTCATGGCTTCTCAGGCCATCTTTGCCGCCCGGCTGCTGGCTGGTGAGATGCCTGGCAGCATCGAAGAAGCCTTTGGCGCCGTCAACCTCGCGCTCTTCCCCAGTACGCAGGACGATCTAGAGACCGATTGCTCCTGCCCGGACTGGGCCAATCCCTGCAAGCATATTGCCGCCGTCTACTATATTCTGGCTGAGCGCTTCGATGAAGATCCTTTTCTTATCTTCAGGCTGCGCGGTCGTACGAAAGAGCAGATCATCACCGCACTGAGGGCGAAACGTGTCGAAACGCTGCCTGCCGAGGACGCGGCGGCGACCCCTGGCGCTGGAGCCGGCGACGCGGAGGAGATCGTTCCACGCCTCGAAGAGGCGCCTGGTAGCTTCTGGTTGGCCGGTGAGGCGCTGGATAATTTCGCCGTCAATCCACACGATCCCTCGGTTAACAAAGCCGTCCTTAAAAGGCTGGGTGACGCGCCCTTCTCGATCGCCGGTCAAAACCTCACAGCGCTGCTGGCGAGGGCCTATGATGAGGTTGAAACGGTAGCCCTGCGTAAAGCGGGTGAGGACGACGAAAAGGGCGAATTATAAATTGTGACGTAGTTCACAGCCTGTTTATGATCCTTATCGCATAATAAATAGTAGAGGGGAATAGGACATCATTTGTGATCATTGCTGGCGTAACTTCTCCTCCTATCGAGACAAAATAGTCGTTTGATACATTAGTACCGGTAGAGGGGCTGTGCTCAGCAACTCTACTCGATAATGGAGTTACATGAACGCTGTAGAAGACGAGCCGAGGCTCACTTTGGAGGCCTGTCAGGGATCGGTCGAAGCGTTTGAGGCTCTAGTAACGTATTATGAGCCACGTATCAGGCGTATGCTCTACGGATTGACCAATGACGTGCAATTGACGCAGGATCTCTGTCAGGAGACGTTTCTGTCGGCGTATCGCGCGCTGCCGCGTATGAATGGCGAGGAACTGCGCTTTGCTCCCTGGCTCTACCGTATCGCACTGAACCAGGTACGCAGCGAATGGCGGCGGCGCAAGCATGTGACGGTAGTCTCGTTTTCACTGCCCCTGAGCAACGGGGATGAAGCCTTCGATGAGCCGGGCGAGGACTATCTGGTCAGTGAAGAGCAGTTCGAAGAACGTGTAGTGGAGCGTGATATCGTGCAACGTGTGCTGGCCAGACTTCCGCCGACCTCTGCACTCTGCCTGTTGCTAGATGCAGAGGGCTTCTCGTACAAAGAGATAGCCGAGACGTTACAGGAGTCCCTTGCCGCTATACGCAGCCGTTTATCGCGCGCCCGGCAGGCTTTTCAACGTATTTACAACAGTCTCGATCAGGAAGGATGACGATGAAGGAGGGAACTCCAGACGCTCACGGTAGTGAACTTCCTCCATGTTCACTCAGTGCTCGCTGTGTGCGCCTGGTAGATGAACTGGATGAAGACAGGACGGTCGTGTGGAATGATCCGTTGCTGTTTGTAGAGGATACACGGGATAGACGACTGCTGGAGCAGTTGCGTATCCATGTAGCCACTTGTCCAACATGTAGGGCGAGGCTTGCGCAGGAGCGCGTCATGCGTTCTCGACAACGCCAGGTGCTGCGCCAGGCGCTTACGGAGGGCGAACAGGAGGTCCCCGCGACAACGGCGAGGATTTTGCAGGCCCTCAAGTGCGAAGAGCGGGGGCAACAAAAAGCGCCTGGACGTTCGCAAGGTTACGTCTCGCCGGTAGAGATCGGCATGGTCTCCGTTCAACCTGCGACAAGGCACCCGACTCTGTGGCATTCCCTGTTGCGCAATGTACTGGCCCTGGTGGCTGTCCTGGCCATTATCCTGGCCTCCACAAGTCTATTCAGTCGTATGCTGCCATTCCGTCTTGCAGCGGGGAGCGCGGCGGGCGGCGCTGCGAGCATGCAAGCGACGACTCACGCGTCCCTCTTATTCGCTTCAACGTGGTCTTCCGTCGTCATGGCTACGCTGCACGATGGGCAGGAGCTGATCACCAACACAGATCCTATCAGCGGAAAGAGCGCTATGCTGGCCTCCTCAAGCTATCCTACAGACACGGATATCGATGGCGTCTCGCACGATGGCTACAAGGTGCTCTATCGCGTGTTCGATGGTAGCAGTACGCGCTATTACATTCAGCCATCAAGCATGAACGCCGCGCTCTATACGCTGAATGGCAGAGGGAGCCGGGCTATCTGGAGTACGGACGATCACTATATATTTATCGGCACTGCTGAAGGCGTCGAAAAGGTGGATGTGAATAGCCATAGCGCGGCGCTTGTGCTCTCTACGCTCAAAAATCCCGATCTGCGCTTCTATCGCGATGGCTATCTGTATTTCGTGCAGGGTGAGGACACTGGCGCGTCGATGGTACTCAGTCGTGTGAATCTGGCCAATGGGAGTGTGCACCCCATCACCGTCGGGTCCTGTACGCTGAGCTATGGTTTCTGGCTCAGTCCAGGTGGCACCACAGTATATTACCACTGTAAAGATCACCCCGATCTTTACGCCGTCGATAGCGATGGCACTCATACTCGTTCGTTGCGCCTGCATAGCGGCGATGCGATCGGGTACGCCGCTCAGGGAGAGCTGCTGACATTGCTGAAGACGGGTGCTACCTATCAAATAATAGAACTTGGCGTCGATACACAGCACGATCAGGTAGTGTTTCCCGATGTAGCTCCTGGCGCTGTGGAGATCACGGCTGACGATATTGCGGTGATGCCCTACGGCCAGTCGCTTGTCGCGCTGGCGCGCTATGCCGATGGGAGCAGCAAGATCTGGTACGACGACCTGGTTGCCAACACGCAACATACCGTAAAGGCGTATATCGATGCAGAGAACACGGCGCGCGTGCAGTTCGGCGGTTGGAGCAAGCTACAGGTCTCTTAAAAGGTGTATTCTTCTGGTGTTCGCTCTCTCCATATTCTAACCCTGGTAATGCCTGCCTTGTGTAGAAGCGCTTCGGTCTGTGTGTGTGCCTGCGCGATCTGCTTCGGATTGTGGGCGTCCGAGCCGACGCTGATTGGCGTATGATGCAGAACACAGGCGCGCGCGAGTCGTTCTACCATGTCGGGATAGTGGAGTACGTCGTATCCGTTGATCTCCAGCGCAACATCCTGGCGCGTGGCATCCGCCGCCAACTGCTCAAGTTCCTGGTCCAGTGTGGGTGGAAGATATGGGTTGGTCGTGCGCAGGCGTACCGGGTGGCTGATCAGGCTAAACGCTCCGCTCTGTACGGCCGCGCGCAACAACTGGTAGTAGCGCAGCCAGAGCGCCTCGCCTTCTTCACGCGAGCGCTCGCCATCCTGCTCAAACTGCTGCCCGTCTATCTCGTGAACGGAGCCGATCAGAAAGTCCCAGTTGTAATCCTGCAACGGTGCTTGAATCTGTTTGTTCTTCTCCGGCACAAAATCGACCTCTAATCCCAGGCGTACATCCAGCGAGGCATCGTGGGCGGCGGTCTGCACCGCCTCGATGTATTGCGGAATGGTCAGCATCGGTCCTTCCAGCGGCATGTGTTCCAGCGGGGCGCGCGCCTCGCTCATCTGAAAAACGTGCTCCGAAAGGCCGAGAACGCGCAGGCCGCGCATCCGTGCAGTCTGCGCCATCTGCCGCGCCGAACTGCGTACGACATGACTGTGAAAATCGGTGTCAGGCATCATATGCTATCGCTTCCCTGCGTTCTGCTCTTCTAACTGGACCAGTTCATCCTCGACCCAGTTCATGTCTATGGTAGCATGGCAGTCCACAAAGATGCGCCGGGCCTCGTGCAGGTAGTCAAGACCCCTGGCATGAGCCTCTCGTTCGGCAGGAGATGGCTTGTCGCGTTGCATCAGCGTAGTCCCGAAGTAGTGCAGCGTTCTGGCGTAGTCAAGGCGGAGTTCGCGCTCACGAAATACGTCAATGGCTTGCTCGAAATAGTGGTCTGCCTGCCCGTAGCATTTTTTTGTTGCCTGAATGAGTCCCAATAGCCGATAGATGCGCCCGGTTATGCTCGTTATCTCGTATTCCTGCGCTTCCTTGAGGGTCTGCAGTGCGATAGTCTGGGCGGTCTCCAGGTCGTCAAGGAAAAAATAGATGCTCGCCAGCAGATATCTGCCATCGATGATAATCTCTACCTCCAACTCCTCAAAAGCGATAGCGCGTTGAATTGCAGCCCTGGCGCGCAGGAGGAGGCGTTTATAGCTCTTTCCCTGCGTTTTATGCCTTTTATTATAAGAGAAGGGAGAGCTCTTGCCAGCCAGCAGGGCTTCGGTGATGCGCAGGTTGCCCACGCCAACCAGCGCATAGCGGACGCAACGCAGACTTTTTATCGCGCGACCTATGTTGATGGCGCGCAGGAGAGAGCCTCTGGCGTCTTCAAGTTTGCCGAGATCTTGCTGTACCTTTGCCAGTTCGACGCTGCACCAGCTAATTCCTTCGCGATCGTTGATCCGCTCCGCCAGGGTTATGCTGCGCTTAAACCACTCCTCAGACTCAAGCAGATCGCCCGAGCGCTGGGCTACATCTCCCAGGTTGCCCATCGAGGTAGTCATGCTGGGAAGGTCGCCGATGCGTTCCGCCAGCTCCAAAGAACGCCGCAGATAGGTGCGCGCGGCAGATTGTTCACTTTTCACGCTATAGGCCGCGCCGAGATTGTTGCAGACGCGTGTCATATCCGAGACCAGTTCGCTCTGCTCGTAGATCGCGAGCGCAATATGCATATGTCTCAGGCCATCATTGAGTGAACCAGCGCTGGCCGCGATAATACCAAGCTGTTCATGGGCATTACCAATATCGAGCGGATCACCTGCCAGCGTGCGTTCCGTGCGTGTCTGAAGCCCCTTGCCTGCCCGCGGTTGGGCCACGTGTAAAGCCGGAGCATCCGCTTCTCTATCGGCAAGTGCGCTATATCGTGTCTGATGAGGGGGAGTTCCAGATTGCACGACGCGTTCAAGCACTATCAGGGCGTCTTGTACGTAGCGGCGCGCTTCTTGATAGTTCCCGTCAAAGCGCAGCAGGGCGCCATATTGTATCTGCAGACAGGCCCATGCCGTGCCCGTTGTGATGCCGGCTTTTTGCATGACCTCTCTTCCATGTTGATTGCACTCGTAAGCGTGCGCGTATTCTCCGATCATGCTCCACACGTAACCAATATCGCGCCAGAGCAGGGCCTGAATCTGGGCTTCCTGCTGCTTATCCTGCTCCAGAGTGGCGAGGTGCTGTTGAAAGCCCTCGCTGGTCCGCAGATCGAGAACGCATTCGTACAGGTAACGCGCATCCTCATAATTTCCCTGCACCCTGCTACATTCGGCAACGCGTTCGAGCAGTCGGCAGACGTGCAGGAGCGTTGTGAAAGAGAGCTGCGAGATGATTGGGGGCGTGATGAGGCGGATGGAGGCATGTATGTCGATGCCTTCTGACATCTGCAATGGCTTGCCTAGAATCGCCTGGATGGTCTGTAGATAATACTGTTGCGCCTCCGAATAGGCGGCGATAGAATACGCCTGGTTGCCGGCGAGCTCTGCATAATGCGCCATGCCTGCAGGATTGCCGCCGCCTTTGCTGAGATGGTAGACGATCGCCGCCGCCACCTTCTCCTGTGGAGACGAGCCGTTCGCGATTTTGATAGCTTCGGCGGCTTTCCGATGAAACTGTGCGCGCCGGGCCGCCGATAGGCGTTCGTAGAGGTGGCTGATGATGAGTGGATGCCAGAAATGATAGATGATGTGCGTGCCCGTGCCTGCTTCGGTCAGCAAGCCGGCGTATAGCGCTTCGTCGAGCAGATCGAGGATGGTGTCCTCCGAGTGTTCGTTGGTCATCGGCAGCAACTGGTTCAGTTCGAAGGAGCCGCCGAGTACCGCCGCTCTACTCAGCAACGCCTGGCAGCCACTACTCAAGCGGCCCAGGCGGCGCTCAAGGACGGCGGCGATGGCTTCGGGTAGTAAACGATCGGGCCGAGGTGCTTCATGCCCCACGGTGGTAACAGGCGAATGAGCAAGCGTTCCCACTGGCTGAGCAACAGCTATGGGCGTGAGCTGATCTTCCTCGGTGGCCCCTATGTAGCGCGCCAGTTCTTCGGCAAAGAAAGGATTCCCCGCCGCCTGCGTCTGAATGCTCTGAACGGCGTCCTGTGGCAGGTGGGAGACGAGCGTGCCGATCTGCGACAGTGTGAGCGGCTGCACAGCAAGGGCAGCGATGGCCTGCTCACGCTGCAGATCGGCGATGAGCGTGCGCAATTTATGCTGTGGCGGCAGTTCCGCATCTCGACAGGTTGCCAACAGCAGCACGCGCTGGCCCTGTAGATGGTGGGTAAGGTAGGTGAGCAGCTCGATACTACTGTCATCGGCCCAGTGCAGGTCGTCGAGGATCAGGAGCAAGGGATTGATGGTGCTCAATGCATCGAGCAGTCCAAGCGTTACCTCCCACAGGTGCAGGCGCTCCTGTTCATGTGGCTGGGGGATCGCTGAGCGGACCGTGACTGGCGTCGGTGAGACCAGCTCTGGCAGGAGCGGGCTGAGCCGCTCTAATTTGAAGGGGGCTACATGCGTGGGCGTGCCCATCGTATGCACAAGCTCCTCTAGCGTTTTTGTACCCTGTAGCAATGTGCGTAGCAGGTCTGTCCAGGGCCGATAGGGGATCGTACCCTCCTGCTCGTATGATCGACTCCACGCCACGGCCCAGTCGCGCGTATATGCTTCAAGGCTCAGCTCCTCGGCGAGGCGTGTCTTGCCGATGCCGGGCTCTCCAATGAGGAGCAGCAGGTGTGGTTGTTGTGCCCTGGATGAGGTCGCCGGAGCGCGTAGGGAAGCGGGCGTATTGCTATCTTCACGTCCATTGTGATATGGCACGGCTTCCAGGGTGAGCATCACCTGGCGCAGGGTCGCCAACTCCTGGTGACGTCCAATCAATGGACTCTGGTTGAGGCGTCCCAGGTGCAGGGCGGGACGTGAGAAGGCTGCTTCGGGAGCTACTAGAGGAGAAGGAGGTTGAGGCAGAATGGGATGTGTCTCTTTGCTCTTCGCGTTGCCGGACTGTACGCGTGGTGCCGGTGCTGATGGCACTCTGCCCTGCCGGAGCTCCTCGAAAAGTTTGCGCGTCTCCGGCAATGGATCGCTTTCGTAATCACGCTCGAGCATAGCAACGTGCTGGCGGTAGACCTGGAGGGCCTCGCCGCGTCGATCGAGATGGGTGAGGAGGATCATCAGACGTTGTAGCGCTGTCTCGTTGGTCGGTTCAGCCGTGCGCAGTCGATCCAGCGGCTCAATCGCGCTGGCCAGGGCGCCCCGTTCGGCGCGCAGGTTCGCGAGGTCCAGCAGGAGCCCGATCCAGGCGCGCTGTAGGGCATCGCGGCGCGGCGCGGCCCATTCCGAATAGAGTTCCTCTAAGAGATAGCTGCCTCTGTAGAGCGCCGCCGCCTCTTCCAGCAGGCGTTCAGTTTCATCGGGGTCGGAGCAATTGTTGGCCTCTTTCAGTAAGCCCTCGAACGCCTCTGCATCTACCCAGATCTGTGTACTACTGGCAATCTCCAGTATATCGCGTTCGAGGCGCAGCATACGCGATGTGGCGGGGCGCGAGATCTCCGGTTCGAGGATCTGGCGCAGCTCGTGGACTGCCCCATTCAAGCGGTTGGCGGCGATATCGATATCAAGATCGGGCCAGAGAAGCTCCATGACCTGCTCCCGGCTCAATCGGCGCCCCGGACTGCTCAGGAGACAGCCCAGCAGGGCGCGGGCGCGGCGCCGGTGCCAGATGCGGCTATCGAGCGCGCTCCATTCATTGCCATTTTTACGCTCGACACAGAATTGACCAAGTAAATAAAGGCGCAGGATCGGGGAAGGAAGCTCTTGTGTTGCTATACCGGAGAGAGGCGCGCGTGCGCCGTCTTCGCCCTGAGATTGCTGCGCGACGTCTGCGGGCAGGTGCGAGCCGATATACTTACTAATTGTACGTCCTTTTTCGCTCCAATATGCGTACCAGTACGGCCCATGTCCATCGCCTTCCCGGCACTTGCGGCAGCGCTGTTTCCCGCAGCGCGTGTACTGTTGGCGATAAGTGACTTTACTATTCATGCTGTGTTGCCTGTCTGCTCTGGGTGCGACTATATCTGAGAAGCTGCCCTACTCAAATAAAGAGCCGACTGTAACTATGCTAGTTGTCATTATAACCTACGTTCATGGACATAACAACTACGTAGCCCGTCTTCTCTATAG
>DAOTTD010000364.1:0-4381 GCA_034438015.1 Ktedonobacteraceae bacterium
CCTGCCAAACGAACCGTTCGGAAAAAGCCTCGTCATCCTCGACGCACTGATCCCTTTGATTTCCGGTTTTTCCCTCTTCTTTTAATTTAATTGTCGCGGATAGCTGCAAGCTGGTCCCTACCCCAAAGAATCTCTCTTTTCAAATGGTTGGTGAGAGAATGTGAAGGGAGGTCCTTTTTACATCTCGTATAGTGGCTACGCGCTGATCGCCTGTATCATGGCTACGTAGCCCATTATCTCGCCTGCCTCTGCAAGCTGGTTCATCTTCTCAAGCATCGCAGCATAGCCCTCCAACGTCCCTATGAGCTGTTCGCGCTCAATGCTCCCTGGCGCTTCATGCTGCACCTGTGCATAGTCATGCAGATATTTTCCCATCGCAGAAAGCAACGACACGGCTTCGGCGGGAGCAAGGCTCCATTCCTGCATATGCAACGTACATGTATGGACTTGGTGTATGTAGCGCGGGCAACGCTGCCACCCCGGTGTCGGACCATCGGATTGCACGCTATCAAGAAGCGCGCGCGCGACGGCGATGATGGCTCGTTCAGCCCACAGTCGCCGTTCATCGCTACTCATCTTATCCTTCAACACCTCCTGCACCATGCGGTTCATCGATAACGTCCTGGCGCTCATATCCTGGGTGAGCAGCGAGTATCTCCGCAACGCGCTAAAAACTTCCGCCTGGCGCGACGATAGCTGTACGAATGCCTGGAAGGTCGGCAGCAGTTCAACTGCGCCCTTGCTGATAATCTCTTCTGGAATGGCATCCTGGTACAGAAAGGCGCACAAGCGCAGGAGATCATAAGCGGCGGGATTGGCCTGCTGGACCGCCGCAAATGCTGCGTCCCACGTCTCCACGACCGACTCTGGATGGTCCACCGTCACATTTCCACGCCAGCGCAGCAGGCTATGCCTCTCTCCGCTATTGCTATACCATTCCAGATACCTCGCCACGTCGACGCCGGTATCCTCGATATAGGCTCCCGCCTGATCTAGCATCAAAGGCAGATCTCCTAGCAGACGTGAGAGTTTAAGCGCTTCAGCCCTGTTCTGCTCCGATAGATGTTCCAGAGTCGCATCCAACTGGACCTGCCTGGTTCGCCTTAACAGGAGCAGCGCGCCATCCTCGGGCCGCAATGCATTGAGCGGGAGCGCCGCAGAGGCGGCGGCTCCGATGACCTGCGTGCGCGCCGTGTACAGCACATATCCGTTTCCTGATGTAGGAATCATTTCACGCACAGATTGAATATCTTCGATATCATCAAAAATCAGTAGCCAGTTCTCATGCTCTTCTAACCAGCGCCTGACCGCCCTCTCCACGCTCTGCTTATTCCGACGCTGCTGACCCACCAGGCGCAGTTTGAGAGCATCTAGCAGACGAGAGATGCTTGCTTCCAGCGCCCGTTCATTGCTCGCATCGACCCACAGTACAGCTTGATAGCGATGTTTGTACTCATGGGCGTAGGCCAGCGCCACCTGTGTCTTTCCCACGCCTCCCAGGCCATTGATCACATATTTCCGTATCCCTGGTCCTTCGTGAAGCAGCTCGTCGAGTCTCGTCAGCTCATCGTCACGATCGGTGAAGATGGGATTATTGGGCGGCACCTCCCAGAATGCCGGACGGTAGGTCGCTGGAAAGGACGGCCTGTCACTCTCCGGTTGTGCATCTCCAGGAAAGGGCGGCTTTTCTCCGCTCGCAGGCGGCTCCCGGCTCACTCCTGCGAGCAATACCTTGCGCGCCTGAAATTCAATCAGGTCGACCAGCTCAATGGGAATAAGTGGTTGCAGCAGTCTCTTCAACTGGCACGGACGCACGCGCAATGGCAATAACTTGCCCGGTTGCATAAATGTAGCAGTCCAGACCGGCACACCGGAGAAGGTCTTCTGCGCTTCATACGCCCTCAGATAATCGGGTGAGAGCAGAATTATGACCCGTTCAGCCCGCTCTAGCTCCTCGTCCGTCCTATCAACAACATTCATGCCTGCCCGAAAATCCTTTGCCCGGTACACCACCGTATACCCCGCGTCCTGCAATTGCCAGGCCACCCATTCCGCCCAACCAGCATCGGCATCCGCGTAGTCGATAAAGAAGTCGCTTCGGTCACGTTTCGCTTTCCGCATACCCTGGTCCCTTCACAATCCTTCCTGCTCCATTAGAGAATGCCTCTACCCTTCCACATCTTTATCCTCCACGTTCACTTCAGCACTCTCATCCTCCTCATCGAGCGCCTCCAACGCCTCCGCTTCCTCGTTGCGCTGCATTTTCCGCAGCAAGTCTGCCAGTCTGCGTCGTGTGCCTATCGTATAGGGATGCTCAAAGCCCAACATCCGCTCATAAATGGCAAGGGCTCCCTTAAAGAGCTGCTCTGCCTCCGTATAGCGCGCCTGATTCTGATAGAGCAAGGCCAGGTTATTAAGATCGGTTGCTGTTCCAGGGTGCTCAGGACCCAGCGCCTGCTCAGCAATGGCAAGGGCGCGTTGGTAGAACGGTTCGGCCTCCTCATACCTCCCTTGATCCTTATAGAGTAAGGCCAGGTTGTTGAGGCTGCTAGACGTATTGGGATGTTCTGGACCCAGTATCTGTTCATCAATGGCAAGGGCTCGCTGCAAAAGTGGCTCTGCCTCCGAGTAGCGACCCTGAGCATGGTAGAGCCTCGCGAGGCGATCGAGGCTAATAGAGGTATACGAGTGCTCAGGGCCCAGCACCTGTTCAGCAATAGTCAGAGCGCGTTGTGCTAATGGTTCAGCCTTATAGAACTCTCCCATTTCCTGATAAGCCCGTGCAAGATTAGTGAGGCTGGAGGCAATATCTGGATCATCAGGCTCTAGAGACTTTTCTGCATGCTCTAAAGCACGCTGCGCTACTGTTAGAGCATCAGCATATCTTCCCTGAGTAAAATAGAGATCGAGCAAATTGTTCAGGACATAGATGATATCAGATGCCTCATGATCCTGTACCTGCTCGACAATTGCCAGTATCCTCTGATAGAGTGCTTCGGCCTCGGCATATTTGCCCTGGGCTACCAGGAGATCCGCCATGTCATCGAGCGTTTCTGCAAGGGCTTCCTGGTCCGCAACTTGCTCGTATATGTCTACCGCTTGTTGAAACATGCGTGCAGCGGTAGCGTACTGCGCGCGAGCCTGCAAGTACAGCGCGGCGCGGCGGAGCAGGTGCGCTGCCTCTGGAAAGGACAGGTTCCATTGCGCGATCGCGGCAGCACTGGCGCGGGCATGTGGCAGGTAGCGCTGGCACTGTGCCCATGTCTCGAACTTGACTTCTGGAAAGGCCGCGTTTACCGCAAGTACGGCCTGCGTGGCCCACTGGTGTCGTTCCTCTTCAGAGAGTGTATCTCTAAGTACAGCTTGCACGAGGCGATGTATGGAGAGCGTTCTGTCTTCGAGCTGCCGACGTACCAGCGAGTAGCGGCGTAGCTCAGCGATGGCCTCGTGAAGCGCCAGCGGATTCTGAGCCAACGCGTGCAGCGCCGTATCCTTTTGAAAAACGTCCTGGGTGAGCAGTTCTTCTGGAATGTCGTCGGCGGCAAGAAAGGCACAGAGCCGCAGCACATCAGCCGCGGCGGGATTATCCCGTTGCACATGCTCAAACGAGAGACTCCAGGTAGTCGCCACCGGCTGCGGATGATCGAAGATTGGATAGCCCCGGCGACCCAACATTTGCTTACGGTACTCCTGGTATAAAGAGAGGTATTCCTCCGGGCGGCACTCGACCTCCTCGATATAGCCTCCCGCCTGGTCGAGTGCCAGTGGTAGCCCACCCATCACCTTAACAATATCCATCGCAGCGCGACATAGCGCATCGTCGAGGTCCAGTCGCTCTCCTGGACCGAGTAGACCGGCCCGGCGCAGTAAAAATAGACCTCCCTCCTCCGGCGTCAGCTGCTCAATAACGGTCCCTTTCGCGACACGCCCCACGGCCTGGGCACGCGTCGTAATCAGCACATGCCCGCGTGTGGCCGAGGGAAGGAAGTCGCGCACAATAGATAGATCATCGGCATTGTCAAGGATCAGTAACCAATCAACATGCTCCTGGAGCCAGGTGCGCACCGCGCCCACAAGCTCATCGTGCTCCTGCGCATCCTTCTCAGGCAGGTCTAACAGCGTAACGATAGCGTGGCAGCTCTGTACTAACGCTTCCTGTGATTCGGCGGGCACCCAGAGCACAGCCTGGTACTCGTCGCGGTAGCGATAGGCGTATTCAATCGCGACCTGCGTCTTCCCGATGCCGCCCAGGCCGCTAAGGGGTCTTCCGCAGATAACTTGACAAAGAAGGGTAAAGAAGCTATGCTGAGCGCATGGAGAAGCTCTCAATCGAACAAGAATACCAACAGATGCGCCAGATGCTTAACGAGAAGCAGTGGAG
>DAOTTD010000365.1:0-3194 GCA_034438015.1 Ktedonobacteraceae bacterium
GAGCGCACAAAAGCGGGCGCACTCACCATCATCGGCGGTGGCGATTCCGCCGCAGCCGTCGAACAGGCCGACGCCGCCGATAAGATGACCCACGTCTCAACGGGTGGGGGGGCCTCGCTTGAATTCCTGGAAGGACGTACCTTGCCGGGTGTAGCAGCACTACAAGATAAGGGGTAAAAGCAATGGCACATCCACGTACCGCAATTATCGCGGGTAACTGGAAAATGAACTACGGTCCCAAAGAGGCCGCTGCGTTCGTCCACGAGATACTGCCTGCGCTCAAAGACGTAGTATCGTCATATCCTTATATCCTCGGCGTTCTCTGCCCACCGGCAATCTCGTTAACGACCGTGCGGGCGATCCTGGACGAGCAACCATTGACGCGCATCGAGCTGGGCGCGCAGAACATATACTTCGCGGAGAAGGGCGCGTTCACCGGCGAGACCGCTCCATCGATGGTACGCGAGGTCGCTACTAACGTGATCCTCGGCCACTCCGAGCGTCGCACCTACTTTGGCGAGACCGACGAGCTGGTCAATAAGAAGGCGCTCGCGGCCCTCAAACATGGTCTGCGTCCCATTATCTGCATCGGCGAAAATCTGGATGAGTACGAGTCCAATCAAACCGAGCAGGTGATCCGAACCCAGGTCAAGGGCAGTCTCGCGAACTTCTCGGCGCAACTGGCCAGTGAGGTCGTTGTTGCCTACGAGCCCATCTGGGCCATCGGGACAGGCAGAGCCGCTACCGCCGAGGGCGCGGGCAAGGTCATACATCTTATCCGCACGCTGTACGGCGAGATGTACGGCGATGAGGGCGCCAATGCTCTGCGTATCCTCTACGGAGGCAGCGTTACCTCGTCCAACACGAGCGAGTTCCTCGCCCATCCCGATATCGACGGAGCACTGGTTGGCGGCGCCAGCCTTAAGCCCGATTTCGTGGAGATCGCGCGCAATACCGTCGAAACGATGAGCCAGACGGTCCAATGACGCTTTAGCAGCGTAGTAGTGATGAGCGGCTCTCAAGAGTCGCTCATCACTACTACGGTTTGCCGCCTTAGCTCCCTTGCCAGCTCCATCTTAGCTCGCAAAAACTCAGCCACATCCGGCGACAACATCTGCCAGATATCCCTCTCATCGTCGTATTCCCTGCGCCTGGCCCTGGTCAAGGGCTGATGAAATGGCCGATAACGAGGCCGCAATGGTCTCGGCTGTGACACATAGGATCTACTGCCATTTGAGACATGCCTGAGCCGAAACGGAATTATAGTTCGTCCCACCATCACTACTTATCCTTCCTGCATTATTTAGAATAGACGTTGCAAACCTTTCCCATTCCCATCTTTCGCCCGCTTGAGCAGGGCTCGATACCTATCCTGACCCTGCTGTCGAGCCGATGCTTCTGTTGTTACATCCGCACTGTAGGCGTCCTGCCGCCTTCCGTTTTCGATCGCCGCTCCCGCCGGTGCCTCGCGGGGGCGCCTATCGTTACTTCTGTTCTGTCTGCCCGGCGGGACGCCGCTGGCACTATCGGAAGCAGGCTCATCGAAATAGAAGCTTCCATCGTCATCAGACAGTCTGCCAACCGCTACAGACAATAGGGAAAGGTTACGGTTCTTCAGGGCCGGATCAAGGGCTGAGCAGGTCGGCTTGACGTGTACGGACTGGTCAGGGTCCTGGCGCCAGATCCACACGCCATCGGTGCCCGGTGGAAATGCTCGCTCTATGTGAGGTATCCCCAGTCGCTCGTAGGCCACGAAGTAGCGCATCGCAGCATCGCCGCCGAGCAGTTTCTTCTGCATAAAGTCCCGCAACAAGGGAACAATCGCCGGGTAGGTCACACCAGCAGCGCCACCGTGAACTATCTCCCGCGACCCGTAACTAAATACCGAGGAGGCGTTCACATTATCCTCGCGCTTTTTACGGACGTCAGCGCGCTGCCTACAAGCGGCCTGCTCCCTGACCTCAACAGGGGAAACTTCCTTGCGATCTTGCCTGCCTGCTGGTCGTCCTGGCTGACCCTGCACCCGTCGATAGTGATCCTGATTAGCGGCAGGGACAGGGGCCACAACAGGCAACTTCTCCGTCTCTTTTTCATAGAATGCTTCCCGTCTTACAGTCTCGCCCCTGGCATAGGTATTTTGCATTGGCGAATCCTCCTGCTGACATCTACCACTTACAACTGCTTCGGGGTCATAGGGCTCTGCCGGAGCCATGGGGGAAATGCTCCCGCTCACGCCTGCCTGGGGCAAGGCAGGCGGAGCAGAAGGCTCTAAATTGACGCTCCTCTTCATACCTCCCTGGGACGCAGCGGGTAGGATTGGAGCATCGGAATAAGTATGCTGACGATCACTGCCCGGACTGTCCGGGCGCGCTGGACATATCTCCTGGCGGATCGACTTCCCCTTTGGTCCTGGCTTCTTTTTGACTAGTACTTTTCGGTAATCCTCAAACTGGAGCAGGTGCTGTCGCAGATCTGGATCTATCTCCAAGCGCTCGAAGTACTGGCGCTCAGGGGGGATATAGTCCGTCGAGCGTTCCCATTCGAGGTATTCATGGACCAGTCTGTAGAGAACATCGTAATGCATCTCCATAACCCAGCGACCTTCGCGCTGAGCTGGTTGCAGGTGCAGAAGTCTCTTCTCCCTCATCTCCTGCAGGTCGATCTCGATTGTGCGTCTGTGTCGACCAACGCGCTCAGCGATCTCTTTTGCCGATAGGCATGGGGCGGGGCCGTTTACCAGTTCGCCATTCGCGGCAAGCCAGGTTCTATAGTGTGCGGGCCGTAGGATCTTCTTCAGCACCCGGCACAGCGCCTCGTAGTGCCTGCCTTCGCACTTGAAAATGGCGTCGTAACCCGCGAAACGTCCATTATCATCAGGATCGTACTCGGGTAGCTCACGCGTTGGCAGCGCAGCTTCCTTCTCCCTGGCCAGTTGGCGCTCCTGAAATGCCTGCTTGCGGCGCACAAACGCGCGCATAGCTTTCACATGGTGGCGTCCTACTAGTTTCACCATCCCACGTACCTCCCCAGAAAGATTGCTTATGTAGCGATCGATAGGCAGTAACAAACATAAAAACGGACAGTCAAGCAAAAGACACTTAAGATAAAATTATTACCCTCTATAACACATTGTATGAATGCCTCCAAAACAAGCTGGCGTTGTAACAGAGATAACCAGCCGATTTCCATGCAGA
>DAOTTD010000366.1:0-2791 GCA_034438015.1 Ktedonobacteraceae bacterium
ACCAGCCTATGGCGTGGTTGACTTTCTTGTGCTCAATTGCTACCATGGTTCTCCCCTCCTTCCTCTAGATTTTTCTGCCTTTCCCAAATTGGTCTCAAAAAGGCTTGACATAGAGAGATCTTTCTTCATGGACAGACGTGAGAAGAGAGCGAGTAAGGGCCAAGCTCCAACCTTGCGGGGATACCATCATCCCCCTCGTGTTCTCTCAACGTCTGAGGTTCGTAAGACAAGCCAATTAACCTGTTTCTGCCTGCTCTGTTTGGCCTTGCTGTTCTTCCTGTCGGAGGCGTTGTCTGAAACGGTAGGACTCTCCGATAAACTCGAGAATGTGACCCTTGCCGGTCAGGCGGGCTTGATATTCTGGTTGAGATGAAAGAAATTGCTCGGGTCATACGTGTTCTTGAGGGCCACCAGCCGCTCGTAGTTGACCCCGTAGGCGGCTCGCACCCGTCCCTCTCCCTCTTGGCCCAGGAAGTTGACGTAGACGCCACTACTGGCAAACGGCTCTAACGCCTTCCAGCAAGCGCGCGTCCAGGCAATATGCCGATATCACATCACACCAAGCTGTTGCATCAGTGTTAACCCATCAAATTGTCCGTGGAACTCCGCGATCTTTCCGGAAGCGAAGCGATAGAACACGGTACCTGGCACCGTTACCTGTCTCCCGGTCGGCGCAATCCCCTGAAACTTTCCCCGGTGGGTGCCCCGCCCCGTCCATCGCTCGGCAACCCTCTTCTCTTCAGCCACCATTTCGTCGGTCGTGGCATGCCAGTCGGGGAACGCGCCTCGCAAGCTGACTGCGAAGGCTTTCAAGTCATTGAGACCAACTTGCCCTTTTCCAGGGAGAAATATCTTCGCGTTGGCAGCCATCAGCTCGTCCACCGCCGCCATGTTCCCTTTGTTCCAGAACTCCTCGCTAAAAAGTCGCGCCAACGCCTTGTTCTCTTCGCCTAACATAGCAAGTCCTCCTTTCCTTTTTCTCCAGATCTGTTGAACGAACGTGTCTGCTGCAAGCATACCGTAAGCATACTGTGGAGACAATCCCAGATTTCTGGGATGGTTTTGCACCTGTACAGCGTGTATAATGAGTGTGGGGAGAAAGCCGTGATCAACCCTAAAGACCAAAGCAGGAGAAGCGCCATGCAGCAGCAAAAAGCAGAACGAATCAGAGGTGAGCTGATCAGGCTCTGTCATGCTGGACTCGACTCCCGTACGCTGCGGATCGAAATCATGAAGCGGTTGAGAACCGTTATCCCCATCGATCTTTCCGGCTTCTGCACCATTGATCCGGCGACGCTACTCTTCACGGGGGCAGTGCTTGACGATCCCATCCAGCACGCTATGCCCCAGCTCGTCGAGAATGAATTCTCGCAGGATGACGTGAACAAGTGCGTCTGGATGGCCAGAAGCAATACGCCAGTTGTGAATCTGGTGCAGGCAACCCGGGGTGAATTTGAGCAAAGCCGGCGCTATCGTGAGATCCTGGCTCCGCTGGCCCTTGGAGACGAACTGCGTGCAGTGCTCATCACCGGCGATTCCTGCTGGGGCTTCATGTGCATGTCCCGTGACCAATCCAGCTCCCATTTTACGCTCACCGAGGCGGCCTACCTTGCTCGGCTCACGCCGCACTTTGCCGAAGGGTTGCGCAAAGCCCTGCTGCTTGGGAGCACGACGGGACCTACGGTCCCAGAGGAGCCGGGCTTGCTACTGCTGGCCGATGATCTAACGGTGGTGGCGACCACCCCGGCAGCTGAGCGCTGGCTCGCAGAGGTGGGAGAAGCGGACTGGCCGCGCAAGCAGGCCCTACCATCTGCCGTCTCTGCCGTAGTAGCCCGTTTGCAAGCGCTAGAGCGGAACATTACTGCGCAGCCCGATTTGATGCCGAGGGTTCGCCTGCGCACGGTTACCGGTCACTGGCTGGTGCTGCACGCCTCGCGACTGTCTGGTCAGAGTATCCAGGGGCAAATCGCCGTGATCTTTGAGGCGGCCCGGCCAACGGAGGTGGCCCCACTGATCGTGCAGGCTTACGATCTCTCCCAACGCGAGAGCGAGATCATGCAAAGCGTTGTGCGCGGGTTGTCGACGGCCGAGATTTCCGAGGCGTTTCATATCTCGTCCAACACCGTGCAAGACCACCTCAAGGCGATTTTCGAGAAAGTCGGTGTGCGCAGTCGGCGCGAATTGGTCGCGCACCTCTTTGCCGAGCAGTATCAGCCGCGTATTGCATCGGGTCGCGACTTAGACGTCAATGGCTGGTTCACCTAAACCCTAACGTCTCTTTTCTGCCTGACCTACCCTGTCAGTTTCGGGTTGTATTTCACTGTGAGTTCCGGGACCCAGTTCATCTTTTGCCACGTCTCTCGGTCTGGCCAGCGCTTGAGCGGGATGCCTCGTGCCTTTCCGGTTCCTTGCCTCCGTGATTTGTGCGGGGTCTTTGAGCAAGGGACGAATCTGTTCCCAATCATGCGTCGGTGCCTTTCGCTGGTATCGCTGTTTAGGCATAAGTGCTCCTCTAAAAAGCAGGAGACGACGCGGGTGCCTCTCTGCGAAAACACGAAAATCCCCTCCCAGGAATATTACCCAGTTCTGTTAGCTGGGGCAAGCTTTTTTGCAAAGAGTACTAACAATATGTGTCAAGCATCCTTTAGGTCGGTTTCATCATTGCTATAGAGAAGACGGGCTACGTAGTTGTTATGTCCATGAACGTAGGTTATAATGACAACTAGCATAGTTACAGTCGGCTCTTTATTTGAGTAGGGCAGCTTCTCAGATATAGTCGCACCCAGAGCAG
>DAOTTD010000367.1:0-16181 GCA_034438015.1 Ktedonobacteraceae bacterium
TGCGGTGCTACGGTTACCACCGCCGGTCCCTCGGGGCCGCTTGCTTTACGCAGGAAGAATCTACCTGAACGGCTGGCGTAATTCTGTGAAGCTTCGATCATCCTATTCCACAGAGACTATGCTCAAATTGTGCGGATAGCTACAGATAGCGCCCAAAACTGTAGATTTTAGTAACGGTACTTGCAACCTCTGCCCGGCATCCTTTTTGCCCTGGAGAGGAACCTGAATAGATACAAATGTAAATATGCTGATAAAGGTTACAAAGAGTACTTTACTTCGTCATTATTATGGAGACAATACTATAGGTAGTATATTCATTACCAGTTGGAAGGGTGGCGTATGATGTTACGTAAACCAATAATAGAATGTGTATATGGGTGGGGGCAGTTGGTACAGTTATATGATGATTGCCTGGACATTAACGGAACAATTTATGCTCTAGTCGAACTAGTTTCGGTGCGTCCTATCTACCATCGCATAATGGGCGTCTCCTCTGTCCGTCTCGAGCTATATTTCAAGCATAAAAAAGTAGTATTGCGCGGAATCGCAGCGATTGCGAGCGCGCAGAAGATAGTAGTGTGCTTAAAAGAGCGTATTCAGGTTACAGGAGAGCACAACCTGCAGGCGTATGCCAGGAGCACGACGGCATCGATTCAGGTACCGCGCTGGCAACTGATCCGCCAGGAGCAGCGTGCGCGCAGGTTCAAGCGACTACAGGCGGACCGTGCGAAACGCGAGCACGGCTTTGACGTTGAGCAACTGGCGCAGCGTCTGCAATTCGGCCCCTTGCCACAGATATATGTCCCGACCCGCTTGCTGACAGGCGAGTATGCCCATTATTGTACCGATGCCACATTGCGTGAGGAGCCGTTGCCCGGTTCGACGCAGCCCGGCTATCAAATTAAAGACCAGGGTATGCTCATTTTGACAAGCCAGCGGATGATGTATATCGGACGCCGGCGCCAGCTTGTTCTCAGCTACAATCATCTTCTACATGTCTCTCGCTTGCAAGGCGCCATCGCGGTATTGAGCGAGACCTGGGCCAGGCGCGAAATATTCGAGGTGCGCCTGCCGCTGGAGTGTGCGATGTACCTGGATGCTATTCTGCTCCGCTTTCGTCAACAAAATATACACCTTGAGAAAGCAGGCGCCTCTGTCCAGAGTACCGATGCGGGTGTCCATCCCTATCATCCACACACGACCGCTGCTCAGACGTCCCGGCAATTTCACATAGATTAAGGAGCGAGAAGAAGTGCTAGATACGATTATGGCGCTGTGGAATCAGAGGCGGAAAGAAAACAGGCAAAAGGTAGGTAAGATAGGGCTTGCTTTTCTTTTTGTATGCATCAGCGTATCGCTCCTTCTCGTTGTGTTGAGCGCCCGATCAGCAGAAAAAAGTGCGGTCGTTGAGAAGAGAGACATGCATCAGGCGGTTGTAGTACTGCCGGATGCGACAACGAAGAATGTTCCGACGCCGTCTCCTACCGTAAGGATTGCAGAACGTATCGTGCCGCTGTGTGTACGGCGGCCAACAGTTGCGGCCACTCCGCGCGTGAGTGCAACGCGTAGAGCCGTCTATCCCAGTATAATTAGTGGCACGTGGAGCGCACCACGTCCGGAGCATGCTCCTGTCAAAACAAAGAAAAAGCATATCGCCATGCCGCGTGCCGTGAAGCGTCACCATAAGCCAGCGCCGCGTAAGGTCAGTACCGTCACACCGACGGCCACAGTTTTACCGACGCCGGTGCCTACTACTACGCCAATGCCAACGGTATCACCTGTTGCGACTGCTACGGTGAGTGTCACCCCGACTGCGACCATTCAGGACACGCCTGTGACATTCATCCCGCCCTTCATGTCTGGCTTTGCGCAAGGACTGGTACCTGTCTCATACATCATACATAATAGCGAAAACAGCGCTGCCAATGGGCCTGAAAGGTGTGAGAACAGCGAAACAACGCCAGAGCACGGAGTTCCGCTGCAACACAACAAAAGATGGCTGCTGGGTAGTTCTCTTTCGGTGGTTGTTCTGCTGAGTTTCGGAGTGTATGTCGCAGAAAGAAAGAAGCGGTTCAGAATTTTTAAAAATTCTGCCAAAACCCCTTGACACAAGAGTTCACATCGACGGCAAGGTTGTGCACAAAAACACCCACTCGACGAAGAATGGGTGTTTTTATTTTTAGCAAGCGATCAGGCTAAGCGCAGAGGCAAACACGTCTCCCACAGAGACTCCACGCTCAACGTGCCGATACGATGCCAGCGCTCGTTCCAGTCCTTGCCCCATTTATCCTGCGGAGGGGGACAGGTTTTGACGCCGAAGCCCTCCTCCGTGAGCTGGGCGGCGAGGCGACGGGTGGCTTCCCTGCCGCCCTGGTCGCCATCGAGTGCCAGGACGATCGTTTTTATCTGCGGGGGCAGCCATTCGATCTGGAGCGCTGTTCCGACCAGCGCGACCACCTCGTTGGGAGCAAAGCCGGCAGCGAGCAGTGTCAGGCGGTCGAAGGCGCCCTCGACGAGGATAATGTGGTCGGCGAACTGATCGAACGGGGAGCTGAACCATCCGGCAGGATTGGTCTTGATCCAGCGCCTGGGACTGGCCGGTTGTTCTAAGAGCGTCTTGTGGACCTGTTCGTGCATGCCCGGCTGCCAGCGCCAGAGGGAGCGTCCGATGTATCCGCGCCCATGGGGCGAGGTGAGCGGGAAGAGCATGCGCGTAGACCAGCGACGGACGAGCGCGTGTGAGCCCGCTGTGGCAAGCTGCGATACGATAGTCGGAGCGAGGTAGCCGACGCCCGTTCTGAGCGCGATCGATAGAGGGATGCCGCGCCCTGCGAGGTAGGCTCGTGCGCGCTCAGAGCCTATCAGGGCGCTGTGGAACTGCTTCTCCAGGGCGTGAAGCGCGCGTTGCTCGTCTCGCTGCCACTGTGGCACCTGCGGAGGAACGTGGAGCAGGACTGGTTGTTGCGCTAAGGGGAGACGTTCAGCTCTGAACACGAAGGACGGTGGCAGCGCATAGGGTCCGCGCTGCTCACGCGCATGTAGCAGACGGGCGGCCACGGTGGGATTCCATTCCTCGACCAGCACCGTCGCCTGGCAAGTTGCGTTGAAGCAGTGTCCCCAGCCCGTTGCGCGCTGGATGGAGAGGGAGCGTTGATGATCACTGCCGTGAATGTGGCAGTAAGCGCGCACATACTCGCCGCCCATACGAGGGTCGCGCAATTCGTATTGGGAAAGGATCGTTATATTTTTTCCTTGATGAGTTGTGATCGTCTGCATGAGCGTTTCCTGTTCCTGCTTCATACTCCGCGACATGCCACCGGTTAGCCACCACACCATTTTCTTACTTACCTATAATACGTATGAAATAGAACAAAAGTTCTAATTTGTTCTACCTCATACGCCATAGGGCTTGTCAGTAACGCAGGAATGCGGTAGACTCTGGCGAAGAGAACAGCAGACAAAATCTCAAATGTAAAAGGAGGATGTGCGATGCAGCAGGTGACTCTTATCGAGGTAGTACTGGGCGATTGGCAGAAGCTCCCGGACGAATGTCTGGTCTGGAGCGAGGAGTGGAAATATTTGAACGGCGGCATCTATGCGATTGCACAGGCCGAAGTGACGCGTGAACTGAGCGCTGGCGAGCGTAAACTGCTCGAAGAACTGAAGGCCGATGGCAAGATCGTCGATGGGAGCAGCCGTGCGCGAGTAGTAGAAGGCAGACCAGGGAAAGTGGACCTGCCGGATTGGGCTGAGCCATGACGCAGGACAATTCCTAGTTAGATATGCTCTTGGGCAGCTTTGAAGGCATGATTACGTTTTTGAGTGTCTAGGGGAGGAAACGCGAAGGGCGTTGATTGGTAAAACCAGGAGGGGTGTACCTTTATAAGTGTTCCCCTCCTTTTTTCTATGTTGAACCCCTTGCATTATTGTGCATATAAGTGTAAAATGCATATATTAGATGAATTAAGAATGAGGGTATAACCGGTAAGAGGCAGTAAGGAGGCGATGATAGGTCGGATGAAAGCGTGTACAGTGTTATCCTCCGAAACACAAAGGCGTGTTGTTCGTGCAGAGATATGATCTGAAGGAGAGAAGTTTCACTCTTCCTGCTGTCCAGAGATGGATGAAAGAGGTAACGATGAAAGATACGGTTATCAAGGTTCAGTTGTTTGATGAGGGGATCTGTCGCATAGAATTGCCCAGAATGCCGCTACATACAAAGGTGTATTGTAACGACGAATGTCTATTTAGCTTTGTGCCTTCCATGCTGCCGGACGAAACGGCCTGCGAGGCCTGTGACGGGCCAGCCTGCCATTGTGCTGAAAGGGACGCTGGAGCTACAGGCGGCTGCCAGTTTCCCTTAGAGCGCTCCGAGCGGCTGCGTATCGATGTATATGATGAGCGGGAAGAGGAATTGCTCCTCCGTGCATCCTATATTCTGGCCTGGGACGGTCTAAGGCTCGAGATAAAGTATATCGCGACCCATGAGCTGGATATCCAGGTATTGTCGAGCAAGCATCATATGCACGAGCAGGCCATTGCGTAGAGGGCGTGCTCGCGGAGTATTTGCTGTTAAAGAATGGGCCATTGCGGCTTCACGTTGATATTGGCGCGCTGGTAGAGTTTTTCTGCGTGCGCCTGTGCCTGCACTATCACCTCGCGCTCGTCCAGGGTGAGCAGGCGGCCCTGGGCCACTACGATCTTGCCATCCACGACGACGGTATCGACCTCGCCGCCGGTCGCCGCGTAGACCAGCGTGGAGACCGGGTTCATGGAGGGCGTTGTATGCAGGCGCTCAAGATCGATGACGACCAGATCGGCCTTCTTGCCTACCTCCAGCGAACCGATCTCCTGCTCCAACCCTAGCGCTCGCGCTCCATTGATCGTCGCCATCTCCAGGACGGTCTCGGCGGGGACAATTAGAGGATCGAGCGTCACAGCCTTGTGGAGAATCGCGGCGAGCTTCATCTCGCGGATCATATCGTAATCGTTGTTGCTCGGTCCGCCGTCGCAGCCCAGCGCGACGTTGACCCCGCGCTCCAACATCAGTGGCACCTTGCATATGCCTGATGCTAGTTTGCTATTGGACGAGGGATTGTGTGAGACGGTGGTATGGGTGGCTGCCAGCTTGTCGATCTCAGATGGCGTGAGCCAGACCATGTGGACCAGGACCGAGCGGGGTCCGAGCAGGCCGACGCTCTCGGCGTAATCGACCGGGGTGAGGCCAAATTTTTCGTTGAGATAGATCTTATCGGCCTCGACCTCCGCCAGATGCATCGTGATACCCATATTCCTCTCGCGGGCCAGGGAGGTCATCTCGCGGTAGAGTTCGGATGTGACGCCGCCCGGTGTTCTGGGTCCGAACCAGACGTGGATGCGATCGTTGGCCGCGCCCTCCCACTTGCTATGCATATCCAGCACGCCCAGCAAGCTCGTCTCGCGGCTCTCGATCATGCCGGGGTGCATCGAGTTCTGCTGGGTCGCGTAGGTGCCGATATCCATCACGATGCCGCCGAGGCAGGCGCGAATGCCGCTCTCCTCGACCGCGCGCGCGATGCCGTCGAAGCCGTAGCGATGCGCGAGCATCGACTCAAGGAAAGTCGTCGTGCCCGAGCGCAACATCTCGGCGATGCACAGGCGCGCACTGACGTAGCCATCGTCGTGCGTGAAGTTTCCCTGCAGCACCCAGACGCGCTCGCAGAGCCACTGAATGAGCGCCATATCGTCAGCGCAGCCACGGATCAGCGCCTGGGCCACGTGCACATGCGTGTCGATCAGGCCCGGAATGATCAGTTTTCCTCCCACATCGATGACCTCTTCGTGAGGATAGCGCGCCCGCAGCACAGGTGTTTTGTCGATGGCGACGATGCGATTGTCCTGGATTGCCACCGCTCCGTTCGTGAGGATATCGCGCCGATCGTTCATCGTAATAATGGTTGCGTTAGTAAATAGCATGGTGTACTCCTACGGCTGGCCCAATGGAAGAACTGGTGTACTCTCATAGTGTACTTCCTGCTGTCCATTTGTGCCATAGGTCTCGGGCGGTTTTTCTGCATGGAAGAGAATTCTAGTGGTTTAGTGTACTTTCTATCTATAATGAGACTACTCAGGTTCACTCTCTTGTTGACCCTCAGCGCCATAGCGGCGAGGAGGTCTGAGGAGTTACTCCTTGACAACGTAAAAACTGGCAGATATATTACTCCTGATGGAGGAAGTTTGCTACGGACAAAGGCGATGCCAACATACTCCACCGTTGCCGCATGATAAGAGGACTCAATGCCTGAGCCTTCCGCATATTGAGCAGGACCGCCCCTCTTGCGGTTGCTTGACGATGCCGTCGCCGTCTATTTTGTTTGCTTGCCTGGAGGGGGATCTATTTATGGCGACAGAACATTTAACGCTTGCGGAGATCAATTCCCTCGATCAGGAGAGCTTCGTCCAGGCGCTCGAACCGCTCTTCGAAGGGCCGCCCTGGATCGTTCGTGAGGCGTGGCAGAAGCGGCCATTCTCCGACCTGGCACAGTTGCAGCAGGCGCTCTCTAGTGTTATGTACAGCGCTCCCGTTGAACAGCAGGTGGCGCTGCTGCGCGCCCATCCCGACCTCGTGGGAAGCGCAGCCCTGGCCGGAACCCTGACGCCCTCGTCTACGCACGAGCAGGCGGCAGCGGGACTGGGCCACCTCTCGCCAGAAGAGATCGCAACCTTCACAAGGTTGAACGCGACCTACCAGGATCGTTTTGGTTTCCCATTCGTGATCTGCGCGCGCGAAAACAAAAAAGAGAGCATCCTGGCCGGTTTCTCCACCCGTCTCCAGCATGCACGTGAGCAGGAAATCGCTATTGCCCTTGGCGAGGTGGCGAAGATCTGTTCACTGCGTCTGCACGATCTTGTTCTGCAGGAATAGCCCGACCTCCAATCCTGCTCAAACGCTCGCCAGAAGGAGTATATTATGAGCACAGAGCACACTTTCACGATCAGTTATGGCAAGGTGCGTGTCCCGGTGTATCGCGTCTACGCGCAACCTCTCAGCGGCATCGCGCCGATCCCCGAATCGCGGTTCAGCGGGCGCGAGAATATCCTCTTTGCGTTCGAGATCGATGTCGAGGTCTTCGGCAACAACTTTCTGCCGGCTTATACGCAAGGCGACAATTCCAACGTCGTCGCGACCGACAGTATGAAGAACTTTGTGCTACGGCAGGCGCTGGCGTTCGAGGGTGCGACGCTGGAAGAGTTTCTCGCCTTTCTTGGTCGCGGCTTCCTGGATACCTACAAGCAGATGGAGCACCTGCAAGTGACCGGGCGCGAACTTCCCTTCACCTCTATCTCTGTACGCGAACAGGGGGGCTTTGCTACAAGCGATCGCCTGTTCAGTCGCTCGCATAGCGACTACACGTGGGCGACGCTGGAGTTTGTACGTTCAGAGGCCGGCCCTATCATCGCAGCCCATCGCTGCGGGCGCGTCGGCTTCGAGCTCTTCAAAGTGACGGGGAGCGCGTTTACCCACTTCGTGCGCGACGAGTATACCACCCTGCCGGAACGTGTCGACCGGCCTCTATTTATCGCGCTCGACGTTCTCTGGCGCTACAGCGATACGGCTCCGCTCGCAGACCCTACTCATACGCTATACGTGCCATCCGAGCAGGTGCGCGACATTGTGCAGGACGTGTTCCACGAGTTCGTGAGCGAGTCGATCCAGCATCTTGTTCACGAGATGGGGCTGTGCGTCCTGGCCCGCTTCCCACAGCTCGCTGAGGTATCATTCGAGGGGCAGAATCGCACGCGCGATCTGTTCGTGGCGTCCGGTGCCGAGGAGCGGGTGAAGGTCTACACCGATCCGTTCTCGGCGTATGGCATGATAAAATTAACTATCGGCAGAAATTCGTAGACCAGGGAGGAGTGCTATGCCCGGTCAGCTCACTACCCATGTGCTGGACACAGTTCAGGGGCGCCCGGCTGTTGCTATCGAGATCCAGCTCTGGCGTATTGATCCGTTGCAGGGCCGCGTCTGCCTGAAAACGGTCGCGACCACGGAGAATGGGCGCACGGGAGATCCTCTATTGTCTGGTGAAGAGATGGGCGTGGGCGTCTACGAACTGCTTTTCAAGGTGGGGGCGTACTTTGCGCAACAGGGTATCAGAACGCCGGAACCGCCTTTTCTGGACGAAGTGACGCTCCGTTTCGGCATCGCCGACCCGGACGCCCACTACCATGTCCCGCTGCTCGTCTCGCCCTGGGCCTATAGTACCTATCGTGGGAGTTAGTAAGAAATGATGACGCTCGATGCCTCCGCTGCTACTATCATGGAGCGCTGCGATATCCTGGCCTGCTACAGCGAAGAGTCAGGCCGTTTGACGCGCCGTTTTGCCACGCGGGCGATGCGGCTGGCGGATGAGGCCATCGCCGGGTGGATGCGGGCCGCCGGTATGTCCGTGCAGTACGACGCGATCGGCAATCTGATCGGGCGTTACGAGGGCGAAAGTGCCGCTGCGCAGGCGCTACTACTCGGTTCGCATCTCGACTCGGTGCGCGACGCGGGTCGCTACGATGGCATCCTGGGCGTGACGACCGCGCTGGCCTGTGTCGAACGGCTGCACGAGCGCTCGGTACGCTTGCCGTATGCTATCGAGATGATCGCGTTTGCCGACGAGGAGGGCCTGCGCTATCACCGTGCCTATATGGGGAGCAGGGCCATTACCGGTACGTTCAATGTTGATATATTGCGTCTCACCGATGTCGATGGTATTTCGATAGCCGAGGCGATACGTGCGTATGGCGGCAATCCCGATCCCCAGGTCCTGCGCACTCCGCGCTGGCGACGCGAGGATCTGCTGGGCTACTGCGAGGTGCATATCGAGCAAGGTCCGGTTCTGGAGACGCACGACCTTCCGGTGGGCGTCGTCTCGGCCATCGCTGGTCAGGACCGTATCACGCTCAGTTTTGCAGGAGAGGCCGGGCATGCTGGAACCGTTCCCATGGCGTTGCGCCGCGATGCGCTCTGCGCCGCTGCTGAGTTCATGTTCGTCGTCGAGACCCTGGCACGCAGGCAACCGGGGCTGGTCGCGACGGTAGGACAGGTCAGCGTACAGCCGGGCGTGAGCAATGTCATTCCGGGACAGGTTGCACTAAGCCTGGACGTGCGTCACCAGGACGATGCCTTACGCAAGAAGGCGCGGGAACAGTTCTATGAGCGTGCCAGGAAGATCGGCTCCCAGCGCAATATCGCGCTCGATTGGCAGCTCATTCAGGAAACTCCGACCGTGTCATGTGCGCCTGCTCTGGTCCAACGCTTCGAGCAGGCGGTAGTGGAGGCGGGTTATCCTGTACTGGTGCTTCCCAGTGGCGCAGGACACGATGCCGTCGTGATGAGCGAGCTTACTGATATTGCCATGCTCTTTGTGCGCTGTCGCGGCGGCATCAGTCATAATCCGGCTGAGTCCGTGCAGCAAGAGGATGTGGCGGTGGCGATCGCTGTATTGGAGCGCTTTTTAGCCAGCCTGTCGGAGAAGCGAGGTATTTAAGTGTCTATGGGACAATACGAGCTTGTTGTACGCAACGGCACGCTGGTAACGACGCGGGGCGTCACCCGCTCCGACCTCGCGATCGCCGATGGAGAGATCGTAGCGCTTGCACAGGACCTCGATGGTGCTGGCAGGGAGGACATAGACGCCGCGGGCATGCACATCTTCCCCGGCGTCATCGACGCGCATGTGCACTTCAACGAGCCGGGTCGCACGCACTGGGAAGGCTTCGCCACGGGGACACGTGCCCTCGCGGCTGGCGGCACGACTTCTTTCTTCGATATGCCCCTCAACTCCTCGCCGCCCACGCTCGATGCCGCGAGCTTCGATCTTAAATGCCGGGCGGCGCAGGCACACGCGCTGGTCGACTTCGCGCTGTGGGGCGGCATCGTGCCGGGCAACCGGGAGCAGTTGGATGAACTCGCCGGGCGCGGCGTCATCGGCTACAAGGCTTTCATGAGTAACAGCGGCATCGAAGATTTCGCCTCGGTCGATGATGTCACGCTCTACGAGGGGATGCAGAGCGCGGCCCGCCTCGGGCGCATCGTTGCATTGCACGCTGAGAGCGAGCAGATCACCAGCATACTGACGCGGCGCGCCCTGGCTGAGGGAAGAACTGGCATACGCGATTACCTCGCCTCGCGTCCGGTGCTCGCGGAGTTGGAGGCGATCGAGCGCGCCATCCTGTTCGCGCAAGAGACGGGCTGCGCGCTGCACATCGTGCACGTGAGCAGCGGGCGCGGCATCGCCCTGGTGACGGAGGCGCGCGCAAGAGGCGTCGACGTAAGTTGCGAGACGTGTCCCCACTACCTCGTGCTGACGGGGGAAGACATGGAACGCCTGGGCGCGGTTGCTAAATGCGCGCCACCCCTGCGCGATCGGGCGGAGCAGGAGGCGCTCTGGCAGGAGCTCTTCGCGGGTACTATTCCCATGATCGTTACGGACCATTCGCCCGCACCCGCCGCCATGAAGACCGACGCGAACTTCTTCAAGGTCTGGGGCGGCATCTCCGGCTGCCAGTCGCTGCTGCAATTGCTGTTGACGGAGGGGTATTATCAGCGCGAGTTGCCCTTGACGACGATAGCCGCCGTCACGTCTGAATACGCCGCCCGGCGCTTCGGTCTCGCGCCGCGCAAGGGTGGGCTAACGATCGGGTCCGACGCGGACCTCGTCCTGGTTGATCTGCAGGCGAGCGACGAGCTGCGCGCGGGCGATCTCTACTACCGACACCCTCACAGTCCCTACGTGGGGAGACCGTTGCGAGGACGCATACGACGCACAATTGTACGTGGCAACACTGTTTTTCTGGATGGTCAGTTCGCGTCCACACCCATCGGACGCCTGCTCAAGCCGTCCAGATAGGGGTGCCTGAGCACCCCTGACCAGGCGTTTTTTACACAACTAAGAAAGCCGATGCATATGTGGCAAACCTACGAGCGTCCTACCAGTCTCGCCGAAGCGCTGGACCTGCTGCACCACTACGGAGCGCAGGCGCGCATCGTAGCCGGTGGTACCGATGTACTGCTAGAGCTACAGCAAGGGATCAAGCCGACCTCAACCCTGATCGATGTTACCGCCCTTCGCGACCTGAAATACCAGCGCGTCGAGGATGGCTTCCTACACCTCGGCGCCCTCACCACGCATAACGACGTACTACGTTCGCAGGCGTGCAGACAGTATGCCCTGCCCCTGGTACAGGCCAGTCGCGAGGTGGGAGCGCCCCAGATCCGCGCGCGTGCAACGCTGGTCGGAAACGTGATCACCGCCTCACCGGCCAACGATACCATCTCTCCGCTGATGGCGCTGGGCGCGGAAGTCGTCCTGCTGAGTTGCGCAGGCGAGCGCATTGTCCCCCTGCGCGACTTCTACCCTGGGAGGCGCAGCACCCTCTGCCGGCCTGACGAACTGGTACGCGAGCTTCGCTTCCCCGTTTTAGCCTCTGACCAGCGCGGCCTGTTCTTAAAGCTGGGACTGCGGCGCGCTCAGGCCATCTCGGTCATCAACGTAGCGTTCGTGCTGACATTTGATGCCGATCACTATGTCAGCGATGCTCGCATCACTCTCGGCTGTGTCGCGCCGACGATTGTGCGCGCCACTAAGGCTGAGGAGTATCTCAAGGGAAAGCAGCTCGACGATCTCGTCTGTGCTGAAGCAGGCAAGCTGGCTTGCGCAGATATTCATCCGATCGATGATATGCGCGCCACCGCCTCGTACCGCCTGGCGACCGTTGCCGCGCTGGTCACGCAGGGTCTGCAGCGGCTCGCGTCGCCAGAGGTCAATGTTGCGGAGTCGCCTGTGACGCTCGAAACCCCTTGCAAAGAACCCACAGATAAGGGTGCCTCGCATGAGAATTTCCCAGATGTTATCGATACTGTAATCAATGGTCGGCCCTACCAGTTGGTTGCCGCCCAGCGGAAGACGCTGCTGAACGCGCTGCGCGAGAATGCCGGTCTGACGGGAACGAAGGAGGGCTGTGGCGAAGGCGAGTGTGGCGCCTGCACGGTCTGGCTCGACGGGCAGGCCGTGATGTCCTGCCTGGTCCCCGCTGCCCAGGCGCAAGGCGCGACAGTAACGACGATCGAAGGGCTGGCGAGCGGAGAAGAGTTGCACCCGTTGCAGCAGGCATTCATCGATTGCGCCGCCGTGCAGTGCGGCTTCTGTATACCAGGGATGTTGATGGCCGGCGCGAAACTGCTGGATGAGCACGCGCGGCCCGATATAGAGCAGGTGCGCGTCGCGCTCAGCGGCAATATCTGTCGCTGCACGGGCTATCGCAAGATCCTGGACGCCGTATTGAGCGTGGGAGGAGAGGCATGATAGAGAGCATTATCGGCACATCTCCGAAGCGGCACGACGCGCTGGGCAAGGTAACGGGTGCGACGCGCTATCCCGCCGATCTGGTGCAGCCGTCTATGTTGCAGCTCCAGGTCGTCTTCGCCCATCGACCACACGCGCGCGTCCTTGCCATCGACACGGAAGCGGCCCGGCGCTATCCCGGCGTCGTCGCCGTGCTAACGGCGGAGGACATACCCTGCAACGCCTATGGCCTGATCGACAACGATCAGCCGGTCCTGTGCGGGGACGTGGTGCGCTTCGAGGGCGATAAGGTCGCGCTGGTCGTGGCGGAGAACAAAGATGCAGCGCAGGAGGCTGCACGCCTGATCTCCGTCTCATACGAGGACCTGCCGGCGGTTACTGATGCGCGGGCGGCACTGGCGGAGGGCGCGCCCCTGGTACACGAACACCTGGGCAGCAACCAGCTCTGTCACATCCCGCTGCGCAAGGGCGACGCAGAGCGAGCGCTGGCCGAGGCCGATATCGTGTTGGAGGAGACGTTCAGCACCTCCTGGCAGGACCACGCGTTTCTCCAGCCGGAGGCTGGTATCGCTTACATTGATGACGAGGGGCGCGTGGTCGTCGAGACGGCGGGCCAGTGGCTGCACGAGGACCGGAGGCAGATCGCGCAGATCCTGCAATTGCCGGAGGAGCGTGTCATCGTGCGCTACGCCGCGATCGGCGGTGCCTTCGGGGGACGCGAAGATCTCTCCATGCAACACCTGCTAGCCCTGGCGAGCTGGAAGTTGCAGCGTCCGACCGCGCTGGTCTGGAACCGCGAAGAGTCGCTCATCGCCCACCACAAGCGCCATCCGTTCACCATTCACTGTCGCTGGGGCGCAAAGAGGGACGGCACGATCACGGCGATGCAGACGGCGTTGATCGCCGATGGCGGTGCCTACGCCTCGACGAGTGTAGAGGTCGTCAAGGCGGCGTCGCTGCTCGCCAACGGCTGCTACGAGATCCCCAATATTCAGGTCGATGGCTACGCCGTCTACACCAACAACATTCCGAGCGGGGCATTTCGCGGCTTCGGTGCGCCCCAGGTCGAGTTCGCCAGTGAGATCATGGTCACACGCCTGGCGCAGGCCCTGCAGATCGATCCGGTTGCACTGCGCCGCCGCAATATCTACCGCGAGGGGAGCATCGAGGCGACCAATCAGCCGTTACCGCCCGGTGTCAGCGCCCTTGAAGTGCTGGAGCGCTGCATTGAGGAGGCGCGACTGCGCTGGGGCTATGGCGAGACGTATCAGCAGGCCCAACAGCCAGCGCCGCATCTGAGGCATGGCATAGGGATTGCCTGTGGCATCAAGAATATCGGCTACTCGTTCGGCTTCCCAGAGCAGGCTACGGCAACGGTCGAGGTGTTCGGCAAGGCGGAACTGGAGCGCGCCGTCGTGCGCGCTGGAGCAGCCGACGTGGGGCAGGGCGCGCACCTCATCCTGCGCCAGATCGCCGCCGAGACGTTGAAGCTACCCTTAGAGAAGGTCACGCTGATCAGTGACGATAGTAGCCAGACGCCCAACATGGGAAGCGCCTCGGCCTCGCGCATGACCTACATGGGTGGGCGCGCTGTCAAAGACGCTGCGGAGGCGGCACGCGCAAAGTGGGGTTACACTGACGACGAAGCGGCGCAAGCAACGGTCCAGTTTCGTCCGGCGGCGACCACCCCGCTCGATCCAGTGACTCACAACGCGGTCCCGAACTACTGCTATGGCTATGCAGCCCAGGCGGTCGAGATCGAGGTGAACCTGCTGACCGGGCAGGTGCAGGTTCTGCGTATCATCAGCGCGCACGATGTGGGAAAGGCCATCAATGTGCAGCAGGTGAGCGGGCAGATCGAGGGCTGTCTGGCCCAGGCGCTGGGCTACGCGCTGATGGAGGATTTCCAGATCCGCGATGGTCACGTCCTGACGCCGCGCCTCAACACCTACCTGCTCCCTACGGTGCTTGATATGCCGACCGATGTGGAGCCTGTTATACTGGAACTGGCGGACCCTGCTGGACCCTTCGGGGCGCGCGGCATGGCCGAACTGCCGCTAGTTTCCTTTACCCCGGCGATTGCCAGCGCTATTCACGAGGCCACAGGGGCCTGGCTCACCCGTCAGCCGATGACGCCCGAACGTGTGCTCGCTGCTATGCAGGAGCGTGGGCAGCGGGATGAAAGCGCTCATTGAGAGATCAAGAAATCAAGAGAGATCGAGGAGGATATATTTGCCATGACTTTACTCCGTATCGTAATCGGTCCCCTGGAGTTTCGCGCGCGCATGGAGGAGGACGATGCGCCTGAGACGTGCGCCGCGTTCAGCAAGCTGCTCCCGTTCAAAAGCAAGCTGGTACACGCGCGTTGGAGCGGTGAGGCGGCGTGGATACCGCTCGGTGAGCGGAACCTGGGCGTCAGCAAATACGAGAACCACACCAGCTATCCCGCGCCGGGCCAGGTGCTGTTCTATCCCGGTGGCTTCAGCGAGACGGAGATCCTCTTCCCCTACGGCGGAACGCGCTTCGCCAGCAAGGTAGGACAACTGGCCGGCAACCACTTCCTGACAATTGTAGAAGGTGCCGAACAACTGCGCGAAGTGGGCCGGCTCGTCCTCTGGGAGGGTGCGCAAGATATTCTCTTCGATGGGCTATAGGGTACTACGCCCGCCCCTGCTCATCTCGTCGAAGACCTGGCCTATGTTGTTGGGCAGGCGCTCGTCGCGGCCTCTGGGCGCGCTCGCCCGCATCGAGGCCGCGACCTTTGAGAGCGTCGTCTCGCGGTCCCAGCCGCTAGCAATGGCCTCGCCAACCTGCGTTCTCAGCGTGATAATCCAGTGGCGCAGATCGGCGAGCGCGGCGGGCGTCTGGATCGGACCGTGACCGGGCAGCGCGTGCTCGGCCCCCAACTGCTCCAGTCGTTCCAGCGCTTCGACCCAGTTTGCGGAGTTGCCGCCGGGCGGCAGGGCAGGCACGATGGCGTTGAAGAGCAGATCACCTGCGAACAGCACGCGCGATTGAGGCAGCCAGGCTACACTATCGCTCGGACTGTGCGCGACGCCGCAGTACAGGAGCTGGACCTCGATATCGCCGATGAAGACCGTCAGGTCATTCTGAAATGTCACCGTGGGCGGCGTAATCTTCACATCGCTCACCAGCGCGCCCATCTGCGGATTCTGCTTCCAGTTAGCAAGCGTCCGCTCGCCCGAGACGACCATATCCTTGCGCACACCCTCGTGCGCGATCATGGGACCGTCCGCGAACACCTGATTGCCATAAACGTGGTCGCCGTGCGGATGCGTATTGAAAAGGTAAAAAGGTCCCTCTTTATGATACGCCCGCGCCGCCTTGCGCAGAGGCGCAGCCTCTGCGGCATTGATGCCGGAATCGACGACCAGGACAGCGCCATTGCGCTCGATGATGCCGCGATTGCAGACGCCGCCGAGGGCGCTCATCACGCCCGGCACGATCTCTTGTAGCGTAAAATCGGCCATAAATACTCCTTTTTCTTTTGCCCCGTTCGGATGCAATAGGGATGGAGCTTGCCTCCATCCGGTTCCTGCTAACGCATTTTTGATCAATTCTGCGATCGGGGTAGGGACCAGCCTCGGCGCGTCCGGATTGATCGTTTTCCTCCTCTCTGATGACGAGAAAAACGTGCCCAACGGGGAGGAAATGATCAATCCGGACGCGCTGGAAGCTCCTTATGCAGTGAGAAACGCTGTATGGATTACCCACATCGTCAGGCAAGGATGGTCAGCACATCGTGAAGCAAGAAAGCAGTGAGGTGACGCTCTGACGTGCGCCAGGAAAACAAGAAAACGAGACGGTACACTACTGAGCAGAAGA
>DAOTTD010000368.1:0-12470 GCA_034438015.1 Ktedonobacteraceae bacterium
GCTACTGCCGTTGCCAATGACGTGCGACTGCGAACATTGCGGATTGGGACAGTTTGGTAGGGCTGATGGGACTGTCATGATAGTCCTCCTGATCGGTATTGTACCACTTCTCTCAAGAGTCACTACCTGAAATTCAACTTTCTGAAACAATAGAGGAATTTCTGTGTAGAAACCCTTCTGTCAGCATTTTTCACTCGACACAAAAGCTCTTAATTGTCAGGAGCCTGCTTCGCGCTTGCCATCTGCTCCCGCAGCACCATCACCTGCTCGCTCATGAGCGTATCCATGATATCGGGCTGCGGGGCCGCGATCCACTTCATCATGGAGGAGAGGAAGAGTTCTTTGAGATAGGCGAAGGAGAAATCCTCGGTCAGATGGGCGATATGCCCGATAGCTTCGTCTGGCAGTTGCATCGCGCCTTGCAGGGATGCGTTCCAGTGCTGAATGTAATCGACGCGCTCCTGCAACTGGGGTAGATCGAAAGGGTATTTGCGGTCAAAACGACTTGGCCGGTCCAGGATTGCAGGGTCAAGATGATCTGGATGGTTGGTTGTCGCCAGTGTGATTATGCCGACGTTTGACGCAAAACCGTCGAGCTCGTTGAGGAAGAACGAGCGGTTCTCGTCGGTCAGCAGCGAGTCTAAATCCTCCAAGACCAGGATGCACGGAGCGGCCTTGCGCGCCCGCTTGAATACATCGCGAATATTGTTCTCGTCTTTGCGGTACTCCGCCTTGAAGCTCTTGACGTACAGACATGGTTTGTCCAGGGAGTTGATGAGCGCCTTCACCGCGTGCGTCTTGCCATTTCCCGGTGGTCCCACGAAAAGAATGCCGCGCTTCCAGGGAATACGATACTTCTCATACACATCGCGCGCGTTGAAGAAGCGTTCCAGATCCTCCTGTATGTCCTGTTTGAGCGTGCCTTGCAGCACCAGATTCTCGAATGTTGCATCCTTGATGGCATGGTAGAGTCGCCCATCCTTGTACCAGCAGCCATCATCGTATACCAGGATCTCGCCGCGCACCTCGGCGTTCCAGCGGCACACAGCTTCCAGGAACTGATTGGCACCCTCCTCAGTGTCTGCAAGAATCCAGCGGTATGTGGCGCGATTGTAGTGCTCCCACCAGCTCATAATGAGTACATCCAGGGCCTCTCCCTGCCATGTTATCTCTAACCAGGCGTTGCGAGCGTTTTTTGAAAGCTGGTCTGCGGGCGCGATGCTTTCTTCTTCATTCTCATCCTCATCCGGTTCCTCCCAATCGGTGACGAACTCGCTGTGTATGCTGGCTCGTGGCTCGACGCTGCACTGCCCATCGCGCCCATATTCTTCCACATCGAAGAGGCTGCTCTGGCTCTCGACAATCGCTTTGTCGGGAAAGAGTTCTGCTAGCTGTAGATTGACATAATATGGAATGGCGCTGATGGGTAGGCGTAGCGCTTGCTCGATAAGCTCTTCTTTGTTCATGTATTTTCCCCTCTTCAAAACAACCAAGATAATGCCAGGATATTGCAGCTTTTCTTAATAATGATAAACGTTTGACCAATCATTTTTTAAAATCTGACATTGCGGGCAACATATACATAGTAAAGCCCGAAGAGATGCTCAATCTCCTCGGGCCTTCCAGGTTATACGCTCGAGTTTATGCGTTTGCTTGCTCGGCCACTTCCGCCAGCGTCTGATCCAGCAGGCCAGCCGCCTCGTCGATATCGGCGGTTGTCAGGATCAGCGGCGGGATCATGCGTAGCGTCTTGCCGCCGATGTTGTTGAGTAGCAGGCCATGTTCCAGCGCCTTCTGTACAATGACGGGTGCCATGTCGTTCTTTACATTGACCGCGCGCATCAGGCCGAGGCCGCGTGGCGAGTCGATGAAGGCGTATTTCTCGCTCAACGCCGTCAGTTTGCCGCCCCAGTAATCGCCCATCTGCGCGGCGTTCTCCAGCAGATTCTGCTCGATGATTGTGCTCACGGTGGCGACACCGGCTGCGCAGGCGATGGGGTTGCCGCCGAACGTGGTGCCATGATCGCCGGGTGTGAACAGGTCGGTGCGTGGTCCGGTGAGCATAGCACCGATCGGGATGCCGCCCGCCAGTCCCTTAGCCATAGTGATGATATCCGGGCGCGCGCCGAAGTTCTCCCAGCTAAAGAACTTGCCCGTGCGCCCCATGCCCGCCTGTACCTCGTCGCTGATCAGGACCAGGTTCTGTTCGTCGCACCACTTGCGCAGTCCCTGCATGTACTCCGTGCTGGCGGGCCAGATGCCGCCCTCGCCCTGTACCGGCTCGACGAGGATCGCAACCGTCTTTGCGCTGGTCGCCTCTTTTAGCGCCTCCAGGTCGTTGAACGGAACCTGCTTGAAGCCGTCGGGCAGGGGTGCCCAGGTTGCCTGGTATGACGCCTGCCCAGTCGCGGCGGTCGTCGCCATTGTGCGCCCGTGGAAGCTGTTCTGCATGCTAATGATCTCGTAGGCACCGTTGCGGTGCATCCTGCCGAACTTGCGTGCCAGCTTGATCGCGCCTTCGTTGGCCTCGGCTCCGCTGTTGGAAAAGAAGGAGCGCATGCCATCGCTGCGCCCGGCGAGCAGTTCCGCAAGCTCGATCTGGCGTGTGTTGTAGTAGAGGTTGGAGACGTGGACGAGCTGTGTGACCTGGTGCTGCACGGCCTCGACGATCGCGGGATGGCAGTGGCCCAGGACGTTGACGGCGATGCCCGCTACGAAGTCAAGGTACACCTTCCCATCGCTGTCCCACACGCGCGCTCCTTCTCCGCGTACAAGTGTCACCGGATAGCGCTTGAATGTTCCCTGGTAATACTGCTGCTCAAGCGCGACCCAGTTGCGTTTGTTGGTTTCCGTTGTTGTCATAACCGTTCTCCTTTATTAACGGGTTGATGTACCTGTCATAACTCGTGCTAACGTGTGTATAACGTGTTTTCGTCGATATAAGCGTGCGTCAGGTCGCAGCCCCATGCCGTGGCGCGACCCTCGCCGAGATGTAGATCGATGCTGATGATGATTTCGCGGCCCGCCATTGCGGCGCGCGCCTGCTCCTGCTCGTACTCCGCTGCGATACCCTGCCGCGTTACCTGCACGTCTCCAATAAAAATATCGTATTTATCCATCTGCAAGGTACAGCCGCTTGCGCCCAGCGCGGCGACGATGCGTCCCCAGTTGGGATCTCCGCCCGCGAGCGCGCACTGCCAGATGGGGGAGAGCGTGATGGCGCGTGCGGCCCTGATGGCATCTGCCTTGCTCAGCGCGCCGCTGACCTGGACAGTCATGAGTTTCGTCGCGCCCTCGCCATCGCGCGCCATCTCGATTGCCAGGTAGGTCATGATGCGGCGCAGCGCCTCGCGGAACGTCTCTGCCTCTGGATGCTGCGCGTTGATAGGCGTGTTGCCCGCCAGTCCGTTTGCTAAGAGGAGGCAGGTGTCGTTGGTGGACATATCGCCATCGATCGAGATCATGTTGAATGTGTCATCGACGGCAGCCCGCAGCTCCTGGAGCATCCACGCGTATTCGAGCGCGGCGTCGGTGGTCAGGTAGCAGAGCATGGTCGCCATGTTCGGATAGATCATGCCTGAACCCTTGGTGCAGCCGCCCAGGCGCACGATACGTCCCTCCATCTCGAATTCCAGCGCGATGCGCTTGGGATGCGTGTCTGTTGTCATGATCGCCTCTGAAAAGGCGTTGCCCTGTTCACTACTCAGTTCGATCTGTAGGACGCCTGCCTCGATCTTCTCGATCGGGAGCTGTCGGCCAATGATGCCCGTCGATGAGCAGAGTACCAGTTCGTTCTCCAGAGCCAGATGCGTGGCGGCTAGTTCTGTCATGCGATACGCGTTTAGCAGGCCCAGATCACCTGTGGCGCAGTTTGCGTTGCCGCTGTTGACGATCAGTGCCTGCGCCGTGCCACTTTTCAGACGTTCCTGGCAGACGAGCACGGGAGCGGCGGCTGTCTTGCTGCTGGTAAAGGTGGCCGCCGCGACGCACGGGACGTCTGAAGCTAAAATCGCCAGATCTTTAATAAATACATCTGATTTGATACCACTCGCCACCGTCCCCGCGCGAAAACCTTGAGGTGCTGTCACGCAGTTATCAAACTCGCGGAATAGTTGAGTCAACGATATCCTCCTTCTACCTGCCGAAAAAGCCCCGGTCCTCACTGCGCATCCCAGGCAGATAGTCGGCACCCTGGAATGTGCAGAACCAGGAACTGCCCTCATTGTACAATGGAGAAAGAGGAGTAGACAACCCCGAACTATTCAACAGTGGGGAAGGGGCTTGCCCCCATCCGGCTCAGGGAGCGCGATCAGGCCAGACAGTGGCGTTCTCGTGCAACCGGATCGGAGCAAGCCCCATCCCTACTGTTGAGCTTCGCTAACTTTAAGCATCTGTCTCGGAATTATACGGAGGTTGCAGTTGTGAGGGCAGCGAATAGCCACCACCCGGCATGGGTAGGCTCTTCTGCCCATTCTCTTGCGCGCCTCCCGGCATACCCGCCAGGATCGAGGGCGAGGTGTACTGCTCGTCGTTGATTGGCTGGTTGAAGAGCGATTCGAAGAGCGGCCCCTCTAGTGTCTCCTCTTTAATCAGGCGCTCGCTGATCAGGATCAGACGCGTCTTGTTTTGCAGCAGGATGTTGTAGGCTTTGTCGAATGCCTCCTGGATGATGCGGTGGATCTCCTCGTCGATCTCACGCGCAGTCTGCTCGCTGTAGTTGCGCTGCTCGCCGAAGTCGCGTCCCAGGAAGACCAGTTCGTCTTTATGGCCCAGCGCCATAGGTCCGATGCGCCCGCTCATGCCGTACTCCGTGACCATGGAGCGTGCAATCTTGGTGACGCGTTCGATGTCGTTGGAGGCACCGGTGGTGACGTCGCCGAAGGTGATCAATTCGGCGACGTGCCCGCCCAGCGCGTAGGCTAGCATGTCTTCGAACTGCGGCTTGCTCCATAGGTAGCGGTCCTCGGTTGGCAGCAGCATGGTGAAGCCGCCGGCCTGCCCACGCGCCACGATCGAGACCTTGTGCACCGGATCGGTGTTGGGCAGCATGCGTGCGACGAGCGCGTGCCCCACTTCGTGGTAAGCGGTGATCGCTTTCTCGCGCTCGCTGATGATGCGGCTCTTGCGTGCCGGACCCGCGATCACACGGTCGATCGCCTCTTCCAATTCGCTTATGCCTACCTTGCGCTTGTTGCGCCGCGCCGCCAGGATCGCTGCCTCGTTGAGCAAATTGGAGAGGTCGGCACCGGAGAAGCCCGGTGTCTGTTTCGCCAGCGTCTCCAGGGAGATGCTTGTCTCCAGCGGCTTGCCCTTGGCGTGCACCTGCAAGATCGCGATGCGCCCGCGAATATCCGGACGGTCGAGTACTATTTGACGGTCGAAACGACCAGGGCGCAGCAGGGCCGGATCGAGGACGTCGGGTCGATTGGTTGCCGCGACGACGATGACGTTGGTATTGGTATCGAAGCCGTCCATCTCGACCAGAATCTGGTTGAGGGTCTGCTCGCGTTCGTCATGCGAGCCGCCCAGGCCCGCTCCACGCTGGCGCCCAACGGCATCGATCTCGTCGACGAAGACGATGCAGGGGCTGTTGCGCTTTGCCTGGTCGAACAGGTCGCGCACGCGACTGGCACCAACGCCGACGAACATCTCTACAAATTCGGAGCCGCTGATGCTGAAGAAAGGGACGCCTGCCTCACCGGCAACCGCGCGCGAGATAAGCGTCTTGCCCGTTCCCGGCGGTCCCACCAGCAGAAGTCCTTTGGGGATGCGTGCGCCGAGTGCGACGAATTTTTCGGGATACTTTAGAAACTCGACGATCTCCTGCAACTCTTGCTTGGCCTCATCGACGCCCGCCACGTCTGAAAACGTGACGGTTGACTTGTTGCCCATGAACATGCGCGCACGGCTCTTGCCGAATGACATCGCCTGGTTGTTAGATCCCTGAGCCTGCCGGAACATGAAGAGCAGAATGATGCCGAAAAGAATAAAGGGGATAAAGCTGCCGATTGCGGTGAGCCAGCTCCAGAGGGCGCTGGGGGTATCATATTGCAGTACTAGCAATTTGCTGTTCGAGTAGTCGATATCATTGTCCTTCAGCACCTGTGTGGCGTCGAAGTTCGCATTAATCGTTGCCGATTCCTTTGCCGCATCGCTCCCGGTGCCCCTGGTGAGCGTGGCCGAATCGGAAGCGATTTCTAGCGTGTCCTGTTGGCCCTTCGCCATATCTGTCTTGATATTGCTCAAAATGGTAGATACATTGACCGGTTTGATATCGGATTGAGGACGGAAAATGAGCACGGCGATCAGGACAACGGCCAGCGTGATCAGGAGCCAGAAAAGGCTCGCTCTAAGCCATTTCCCATTGTTTGACATTGCGGCCCCTCTCTTAAACTAGGACAAATCCAGGCTACACATTACCTGTTGCATTAACAGTTCATAAATGTGTTCGTCTGCCTTTGCAGATATGATGATTGCGTGCTTTATTATAGCACATGTGTCGATTCCTCTCGTGGCTTTCGTGCTTACCTGTGCGGAGAAATGGAGATCACCATTCTATAATACGCCAGAACTTGCTATAAGTTTCTCTCCCTGTGACCAGCTTATAACTTCTATGAAAGTGGTCGCGCCAGCACCAGAGCCCATACTTCCCGTGCGCCGGCAGCGAATAACGGTCCGCTACACGCTTCCAGCGTCGCCCCCGTAGTGCAGACATCATCGATGAGAAGCACCCTACGCTGTGAGAGCGCACTGCCCGTGAATGTAGGCGAGCAAGCAAAGGCACCGGCGACGTTTTGCTGGCGTTCCTGGACCGCCAGTCCTACCTGCGCGGATGTTGCGCGGCGCCGTATCAGGATGTTCTCCCGCACCGGTACATCGATCTGCCGCGCGCAGTGCTGCGCCAGTAACGCGCTCTGGTTGTAGCCACGCTGCTGCTGCCGCTCACCGTGCAATGGAACGGGTATGATGATGTCGGCCCGCAATCCGCTGGCGCTATACTTGCTTGCCAGCAACGCGCCCAGGGGTTCTGCCAGTCGTGTCTGACCGTTGTACTTGAGCGCGTGGATGCATGTGCGCAGCGGCCCTTCGTAGGTCCCCACCGCGCGCAATCCACTTAGTTTGAGCGGCCAGCTTAGACATTGTTGGCATATGCCTGGGGTCGAGAGTTGGCGGCTGCACAGTTCACAATATGGAGGTGCAGGCAGGCGAATGCTGGCCTGACAGGCTGGACAGAGTGCGTGCCCGTAACTTGCGCATATAGCGCACCGCTGCGGAAAAAGCAGGTCGAGTCCCCGTTGCAGTAGCCGTTGGACCGCCTGCCATGTCCCCGCGGCTTTCCCATTTGTTACACTTCCCACGTTACCACTCTCCCTTGTGCTTTCAATGCCTTTCAACAGTAGGGATGTGGCCTTGCGCCCATCCGGTTCCCCAAAGACCTCATTCCTGGGCATGATCACGCTCCTGGGCCGGATAGGCGCAAGGCCACATCCCTACTGGGTTTCTGTAATGGTGTAAACATGATGCAGATGCGGCGAATAGATAACTCTGATCGTCGTGCCTCTGCGTACGGATCGGTAGGTCTCTTCGCTTATGCTAAAGGCACATACCTTCTGGCTTGCTATCTCTTCTATGGGCAGGAGCGCGATACCGTACCACAGGTGCGCCCCCCGACCCGCGAAGCCTGGCTGGCGGCTCCTGGTCGTCTCGCGCATCGCCACCACGCGCGCCGTCATTGCGCCAAGTTTTCCCCGGTCGTAGCGCTCTATCAGCAGGTCGCGCCAGCCCCAATGCACGAGCAATGCCGAGTAGGGGAGTAGGAGCAGTCCCAGCAGCAGAAAGACAATCGAACCGGGCGGATTGCCTGCCGCGCCGACTCCTGGCACTGTATAGCGCCGTCCCGCGTACTCTAGCGCGTATGCAAAGTGCAGGCGCGGCGAGTAGCTGACCACGACTGGCGCGTTCAGCGGGATAGTCCGCGCGATGCTGGCCGGGACGGCGAGCGTCACTCGATCGGGAATGCCAGCGATGCCTTGAAGATGTAACGTAAGTTGAGGTTGGCTGGTAGCCGTGCCGCGACCGGCGACGGTTCCGGGAACCTGTAGTGGCGGTGAGGAACTATCCTCTATCCCAGCGATCAGCGTGAACGATCCGAGCAGGATCAGGAGCAGTGCCAGGAGGGTAAGTGGGATGCCGAGCAGAAGGGCGTACGCCGGTTTCATGCCAGGCCGCCAGCTCCACCAGGAGATGGGGCCGGCGGGAACACCTGTGGCTTCCCGCTTAATTGTGTTATCTGACAACATCGTGTCCCTCACGCTCCTGGTTGTAACGAGATAGGCGCCGTCTATTACTCTTCTACCACCTTGCGCAGCGTTGGGAACAGGATAACGTCGCGAATCGACTCCTGGTCCGCCATAACCATCGCCAGGCGGTCGATGCCGATGCCGACGCCGCTCGTTGGCGGCATACCGACCTCCATCGCCTCCAGGAAATCTTCGTCGAGCACCTGCGCCTCGTCGTCTCCCTGCGAGCGTTGGCGCAACTGGTCCTCGAAGCGTGCCCGCTGGTCGACCGGATCGTTTAGCTCGGTAAAGGCGTTTCCAAGCTCCAGGCCGCCAATGAACGGCTGAAAGCGCTCGACGAGTCCCGGAATCTCCCGGTGCTTCTTTGCGAGAGGTGAGACATCGAGCGGGTAATCGGTCAGGAAAAGCGCCTGCTTGAGATCGGGATAGCCCTTGCGGAACATCGCGCTCTTCAGATCGTCGATCAGGCGACCGCGCCCCAACTTGGGATCGGCCTCGTAGCCCTGCGCGCGCATCTCAGCGGCCAGGCTTTCCTTGTCGGGGTAGCGATCGACCTGTATACCCGTATATTCGGCGATGGCTTCTAAGAGCGGGATGCGCCTCCAGGGCGGCGTCAGGTCGATCTCCGTGCCCTGGTACGTGATGACTGGCGTGCCCTTGACCTGTTGGGCCACGTACGCGATCATCTCCTCGACCAGCTTCATGGTATCGTTATAGTCCGCATAGGCCTCATAAAATTCCAGCATCGTAAATTCGGGATTATGGCTGCGATCGATCCCCTCATTGCGAAAATTGCGCCCGATCTCATATACCCGCTCGAAGCCACCTACGATTAAACGCTTATGATAGAGCTCTACAGCGATACGAAGATATAAGTCACGGTCAAGAGTATTATGATGGGTGATAAAGGGACGCGCCGTCGCTCCGCCGTAGAGTGGCTGCAAGATGGGCGTCTCGACCTCTATAAAGTCGTGGTCGTCCAGGAAGTGGCGCATAGCGGTGATCATGCGGCTGCGCGTGACAAAGACCTGCTTCACCTCGTCGCCGTTGGCGATCAGATCGAGGTAGCGCTTACGCTGGCGGATCTCTTTATCTTCGAGTCCATGATACTTCTCTGGCAATGGGCGCAGCCCCTTTGCCAGGATGCGATAGTGCTTGACGTGCAGGGTGCGCTCCCCCGTGCGCGTCAGGAACAGGAAGCCGCTCACCTGAATAAAATCGCCCAGGTCCAGCAGCTTGATGGCGCGATAAGCCTGCTCGCCCAGGTCATTGATGCGGAAGTAGACCTGGATGCTCCCAGTGCCATCCTCTATCTTGGCGAACGCCGCTTTTCCCATCTCGCGCAGCAGGCGAATGCGGCCCACCAGTGTATAACTATTGTCTGGTCCTACAAACTCTTCGAAATGTTCCAGGACATCTGCAATCGTATGTGTGCGCTCCACGCTGTTCGGGTAGGGATTGATCCCCTGTTCCCGCAGCTCCTGTAAGCGCTGTAGTCGTATCTCCCGTTCGTCTGGCATACTTGTATTATTCTTCCTCCATCGTTTGTGCCGGAGTAGTAGTAGAATTCCTGCAAGGTAGGGACTCCTTGATGGTGTCCAGCACATGATTGCTTTGATCAACGCTTAGTCGTCGCTTCCACCGCCGTATCATCCCTCTTGCACTCCTCAGTGAGTCCTCTGTACTACTGATGCTGTGAATAGCTACGTCTGGTATGAGAGTGAATCTGTCCGGCACGTTGCTGCCTATTGTAACACGATTTTACTATCGTGAAAACTCGTCATAATCGATATCAACCGGGAGAGAAGGAATAAAAAAATCGACCTATGGCCCTGGACGGGCAACCACAGGTCGATAATCATGCTGTTAGTGCTGCGCTTGGGAGCTCTTACTGAATGTTGAGGATGGTGTACTCCTTCACTCCGCCTGGGGTCGCGACGATAATGGAGTCTCCTTCTTTATGTCCGAGCAGAGCTCTGCCAACTGGCGACTCGTTGGAGATGCGTCCGGCGCGGGGGTCTGCCTCGAATGCTCCAACGATTGTATAATTGCACTCGCGATCGTCACTTGTGCGCAGATGAATCACAGAGCCAATCGTGGCTACTTCTGATTGCACGCGATCGATCAATTTGGCCTTCGCGAGCAATTGCTCCAGTTCCATAATGCGCCCTTCCAGGCGCGCCTGTTCGTTCTTGGCGTCTTCGTATGCCGCATTGTCTATAACATCGCCCGATTCTTTCGCATCGTGCAGATATTGGGCAACTTCTGCCCGGCGAACGGTGCGCAAGAACTCCAACTGACTCATTGCGCGCTGCCTTCCATCATTGGTGAGGAATACGTCCTGTGTCTCCATTCTTTATTTCCCCTCTGTATTGGCGGAGGGATCTCCTCCGACCATATTTCTAAGCGGTTAGCTCTTCTATTGAGGATCTGGAATATGCCAGACATCCCCCCAGGTAACGCTAACCTGTTCTCCCGAATGAAGACGGAGTAACAGCTCTCCGCTCTCATTCACATCCTCAGCAACGCCGCTGAGGGTGGCGTTTCCTTGTCGCACCTGGACGGTGCGAGTCAGTGTCGAAAGGTAGTTGCGCCATCGCTCTCGCGTAAGCCGGGCGCTCTGCTCCTGGGCATGTATGCCCGGACCCTGCGCCTCTTGCTGCAACGCGAGGTAACTGGTCTCAAGATGTTGCAACAGACGGGCAATGAGAGTTTCTCGGCTGACCGGGTGACCGCATTCTGTCTCAAGCGTTGTAGCTGCCGTGATCAGCGATTGCAGCTCCTCATGAACGGTATCCGGTGCCTCGGACTCGTTGCCGATGAATTGTGAGATGTGTCCGTTCACATTCACACCAATGCCTACGATCGCAACCAGGCGACCGGCAAGGTCATAGCTGGTCTCGATCAATATCCCCGCGACTTTGGAGGTGCCAATGAGGATATCATTAGGCCATTTAATACTTGCGGCAACTCCACAGGTCTCAGCGATGGCGTCGATGACGGCAAGCGAGGCGATCATTACTAGCAAATAAGGTGAGAAAACCGGTCGCAGCACGGTAGATGAAACGGCGTTGTGCCCTGTCAGATCTACCCAATGGCGTCCTTGTCGGCCCTTGCCAGCAGTTTGACTGTCGGTAAGTACCACCACCCCTTCTTCTGACCCTTCACGGGCCAGCTTCATTGCAAACGTGTTAGTCGAATCCACAGCTGGCAGATACACTAAACGCTTTCCTATGCCGAAAAGAACAGTGCTTAATTGATATTGCAGCCGACTGGTATCGAGCGTTTTAGACGGAGTCTCCATCTCGTTGATCTACCACTTCTATCTAGAATCTTCGCCGATTGTCCTTCCGATCTCCCTTTCGATCTCCAACGAGAAGCCGAGAGTATCTGAAAAAGAAGTGCGCCCGTTATGTTTTTCCTCGTCTACCTGAAAGATATAGCTAATAAAAGACGGGCTGAGGTGTGCCGATTTGTTAGAATTGCGCTTTTAGTATAGGTTACGTGATGTATGTGGATAAAAAACCCAGAGTAAGGCAAATCTTGTTCGGCCTTCACTCTGGGGGTGCTGCACAGGCAGGAGAAATTATCACCCTGCCATGCTCTGTTCTTAAACTCTCACCGAGCTCCAAAGCCAGGTGTAGAGAGGGTTAGCTAGCGCCGAGTCCCCCTCGTCTGGAAGGTGTGAGAATTCACTAAGCTGCCTGTGCAGCTACTGGGTTGATCCATTACACACCACCTCCTTTCGATGAGCGTATTGTACCATCGTATTTAAACGATTGTCAAGCGTTACAGAAAATTTCGCTCTTCGTTCTGCCTACAGGCTGCCGTTCATCCGGCATGAGAAGTAAGTTGAGGTTCTATAGCGTAATGTGAAAATCATGTGAAAATGCCGGCGTTTTATGCGGAGATTAATCCCTTTCTCGCTCCTGTTTATTTCATTTCTCTTCTCAGAAGGTTGACGCTTTCTGTATATTACAGAGGACGGACCAGAAAGCCCCTGCATTCCAAGCGGGGGTGAATGGGCGTTCCTTATTTGGGGCAGGCGTGGAGCGGTTTCGCTTGACACCCCACCCCGTTTTTTGCTATCATCCGGGGGAGTAGTCACGGCTACGCTATGGGTAGAGAGAAGAAAGGAGCGTTTTGCTTTATGTCTATCGAACGCACGGC
>DAOTTD010000369.1:0-4258 GCA_034438015.1 Ktedonobacteraceae bacterium
GAGGCTGGCGATCTCTCTGCACATATCCCGATGAGCAAGCAGTCTTAAAACCCTCGTTTAGCCTGACCTCTCACGAAGCAGCAGCAGCTCCTCCACAGAAGAATTATCAACATTCGACCAGTTAAACTGTAAATTTTGAAATTCTGATGGTGGAATTTGAGTAATTATGCTAGTCGCATGACAGGCAATAAGAGAGATAAAATGTATATCTTCTCACCGTCGATTGGCAATTTCAGCTCTGTAGGCTGCTGTGTGCCGATTGCCTGCTTACCAGCATAATTACTCAAATTCCACCATCAGAATTTCAAAATTTACACTGTGGGACGCGGACGTTGCAGCTCGCCTGAACTGATTGTGCTCATTGACCAGTTGTTGGAGGGTTTCACGGATGCCGAGGTGGCCGAGCAACTCAATAGACTTGGGTGGCGTACCTATGAAGGAAAGCCCTTTGCTGCTGCTCGCGTGGTCTCCTTGCGACGCTATCACCAGTTAAAAACGCATGGCACCAGGCTCGCTGAGCGTGGCCTGCTGAATGTCGAGGAAGCAGCGTTGGCCTATGGGGTCTGCCGAGAAACACTCATGGCCTGGGGGCGGGCAGGGCTTGTTCCCATGTATCGGATCAATGATCAAGGGACTGCAGTATTTCCGCCGCCTGACGAGCATGCACCTCGGAAGAATGCTCACAAATTTGCAAAAACACGCTAATCATGCGCAAGGAGGGCAGTATGCAATCAAATCGTTCGCGGAAGGCGCGTAGGGAGGAGCTTGTTCGGTGATGATGCCAAGTCGATCCACGAGGACTTGGCGTGCCCGCTCAGAGGTGAAGATTTTGCCCCGATCATGGAAGACAATCGCCGGTTTGCCGTAACAGGGCCAGGAATGCTCGCATCCTGCTTGCAGCACGAGGCGATCTTTCGGCTCGACGGTTTGCTTGAGGAGGCGCATGTAGTCCTCTTCTTTGAGCGGGCCCAAGGCGAGGACCGCTCCGAGAATGGCTGCCGTTTTGACGCACACGAGCACCGCCGCATGCACACGCTCGGTGACCGCAATGCCATCGGGCGTCACCACATACAGTTCGAGGGAGTGCTCATCAACCTGGGTCAGCAGTGCCGGAGCGGGAATGGAGAGGACAAACGACTCGGGAGAAGAGCGCGCACGCGGGAGCGCTTTGGCCTGTTCACGCACGGCCACCAGATCCGGCTCTTTCGAGAGTCGATGGATCTCTCGACGCACTTGGTCGTAGGAGGGAAGTTTGACGGGAGTGCCAGCATCTTTCTCTAAGCGTGCCGCCACCTGTCGCATTTCCGCATGCTCATGGATCGCAGTCATGGACAAGCGGACGGGCAGCAGATACAGCCGCCGGATGCACTCCTGGAAGGCGGGGTGCATCGTCGTCGAGCGGCGGTAGCTGCCGTGGGGCAAACAAGCCATCTGCCCTCGTTCGCGGGTCCGTTGGACCAGGCGAGAGAGCGTTGAACGCGAAATCCCTGACGCTTTCGCAACGCTCGTTTGAGAGGCTCCGGCGAGCACTTGCTCCACCGCACGCAGATTGCGGTGAAACTGCTCCCGTTGCTGTTCTGGCAAGGCGGAGGCATCAACGGTCGGACCCGCAACCTTTCCATTCCATCCTGGCACAACCGTTGCCTCGACGCGCTGTTCAGGCAAAAGCGCTTCAAGCGTCTCAGGGAGGGGTGGGGGCTCGATGGCGGGAGCATCAGGGGGAAGCAAGGCCAGGGGAAGGGTGCGATCAAGAGTGTGCTGCTCCAGATCGACCAACAGATGTCCCGAGGCTAGGCTCTCTCCCACCAGTTTCCAGATCGTCGCTTCGACCAGGTTGGCAGGGAAGCTGCCTGCCAGACGGCTTGCCACCTCTTCGACGCTGGCGACTTCTCCCCAGGGCCAGATCTCTTGCACGGCCAGCACAATTTCAGCAAAGGCGGGAAACGTCTTGCGTCTCGCATGCAAGTACACGAGATTGTAGTGGTGCGCACGGGTCAATGTCCGCTCGGTCCCAATCCAGAAGGTGCCTTGTTGAAAGCGCGCAAGCCTTCGTGCAGCCTCTGCTTTGGCAAGGTTGCGATCCCCTCGTTTGTCATCCTCCATGCCTGCCTCAGCGATGAACATCTTCCCATTCGCGAGCGTCCCTACCACATCGGGCAGATAGTCATGGGGTTTGCCTTCAAACGTGTAGCCAATGGCGAAGGGCGCGTGTTTCGGGATGGGCAATCGATAGGTCGCCGCAAAGTGGGGGCCAATGTCGCCACGAGCGTAACTGACGACGTGGGGATGATATTCGAGCCACAGAAGAAGACGCTCTTCGAGTTGGCTACAAAACGGTTGCTTGACAGGAGCAGTTGTACCCATCTTGAAGCTGGGAACCCATCCTGAAATGGAGCGGCCCGCGATTTTAAACAGATCGATGCCTTCTCCTGTCGGTGCGACCATCAGTCTTCGCGCCTCCCGAAAGTGGTCTATGGAGCGTACCCTTCACTGAACACGTCTCGCAACAAAGAATGTCATTACCATGTTCTAGAAGGAGTATACCAGATGGGGGGTGGTTTCTCCAGACGCTCAATGGGCAATTCCTATGTTTCGCGCTGATTTTCTCACGTTCGCCTCAAAATCCGTGCAGATTTGACCCTATTTACTAATAGATACTCTCTCCACGGATCTTCACGGGAAAACGCATACCACGGTCCCCGCTCATGCGCGAACCTACAAACGCTTTTTGCATCAGATTGCTGGCGAGCACCCTGTCGAAAAACACCTGCTCAAACAGCCAGAGCCGAAAAGTCGTCCACGAACCTTAACCACACAACAGATGGAACAACTCATCGCTGCCTGTCAGAGTGAACGCGACCAGTTACTGTTGCTGCTGCTTTTTGAAAGCGGTATGCGGATTGGGGAGTGCCTTGCCTTGTATTTGGAGGATATCGACATCGTTCGCTATCAACTGCATATACGAGATCGAGGCGAACTCGTCAATGGTGCGGAAATCAAAACACCTTCTGCTGAACGCACACTGGATGTCTCTGCCGAGTTAATCTATCGGATCATGGATTACGTCGCCAGTGCCCATAGCGAAACAGTCACGACGAATCATCTCTTCATCAAACACCACGGCGCACACTCAGGGGAACCACTTACCTATGCAGACGTTCATGCGCTCTTCCAGCGACTCCAGAAGAAAACGGACATCGCTGCTTCCGCCCATCTCTTTCGACACACCTTACTGACCAGGCTGGCGAAAGCCGGTTGGGCACCAGAGCATCTCCGTGAGCGAGCTGGACATGCCAGCTTTCAGCACACCTACCAATTGTATGTTCACTCAAGTCCTGATGATCTGCGTGAAGCGTGGGAAAGCACACAGGAGCATATTTGTCATTCTTCGATTCTGTTCAAGGAGAACTCCTGATGCGCTCTGCACTCAAGCGGGTCAATCCAGTTGGTGCCCTTTCTTGGTCAGAGAGCACAGAGGCGGAATTTGCTAAAGATATCTGGGATGCACGCAATCTTCCCGGCGTCCACTACGCCGATCATCACAGCAGCCCACTGCTCAACTTTACCCAGATACCAGAACGCTTTCGTCCCGTCATGAAACAGTTTCTTCGCTTTCTTCTCTCCATGCAGTCCTACGCCACAGGGAACCATTACTTACTCCAACTGCGCTACTTTTTGCTCTTTTTTGTCGAACGATATCCTTACGCTCAGGATTTTCAGGATCTCTGCGCCAGCGACATAGATGCGTATCTGATTCATTTGAAAGCCAAGTCCAATCGCTTTGGGGGGCTCTTTAACCCGGAGCAGATCTGGTTAGCAATGGTTGCATTAGAACGCTTCCTTCAATATTTGGAGCGTGTTGGGAGTCCACTAGCCCCGAAGCAATCTACAACGAAAATTATCTGGCCTGAGCATCGCGGACACAAACAGGTTCGACGGCCAGGAGGGGTCAAGTATCTCCCGGAAACAGTCATCCAGCAGCTCGATCAGCATCTCCACCTGCTTACTCCTACATACCTTCCTGTTGTGATTGTCTTGCGTGCGTCAGGTTGGCGAATCTCTGATGTTCTGAACCTGCGCCATGATACGTGTCTGGAGCAGACCGAGCGGGGATGGTTTCTCTGTGGGGATGATACTGTTGCTTAATTCAAAAAGTGGGGAGAGAGACCCAAAAGACGGGCCGTTTTACCCCGTAGATGGGAATGTGAGCTTCCTCTCATCCTCACAAGAAAGAGGCAATCCCTACAAAGTCGAATTA
>DAOTTD010000370.1:0-9490 GCA_034438015.1 Ktedonobacteraceae bacterium
CTCCTCTTTTGGAATGGATGACTGTTTCGATCTCAAGAGGAGTGTACCGTCTTTTCTTTTGAGCGTCTACGATGTTGGGAAGCTTTCCCTCTGACGAGGTGGGGAAGTCAGACACGTATCCCGTGGGTCGTGAGGCCACAAGAGCGGGTCACCTTTGGGCTCAAGGAGTTAGACGGCCTGCTTGGCGGAGGTCTCACCCGGCAGACGAGTACCTTACTGACGGGGAGCCTGGGAACCGGCAAGTCGCTGCTGGCGCTGCAGTTCGCGCTGGCGGGGGTGAGTAACGGGGAACCGACGCTCTTTCTCGGCTTTCGCGAAACGGGTGAGCAGTTGATCCAGAAAGCCGACGCCTTTGCCCTGGGCGAGCGCTTGCGCACTGCGCTGGCGGCTGGTGGAGGGCTGACGCTCCAGCGCTGGGAACCCGTCGAAGTGGACCCGGATCGTGTGGCAATGGAGCTGCTGGCGGCCCTGGAACGCACCGGAGCGCGCCAGGTGGTCGTTGACAGCATCGCTGAACTCGAACGGGCGGTGGCAGAGAGCAGCGGAGCAGCGCGGGTCTCGAATTACCTGGCGGCACTGCTGGCGGCGCTGCGAGCACGCGGGGCGACCCTACTGGCAATCAAAGAGACCCCCAAGGTGGTGACGACGCAGCTAGATTTCTCGGCAGATGCGCTGGCGGTCCTGGCGGAAAATGTGCTGCTGTTGCAGCAACTGGCCTATCGCGGTCGCTTGCACCGCGTCCTCTCCGTCCTCAAGATGCGCTTTTCCACCCACGATCATACGCTGCGGGAGATGCGGATTGCTCCTCCTGGGGGAATCCATGTCCTGACGCCTGACGAGAGCGGACGAGAGGTCCTGGCAGGGCTCACCAGACAACAGGGCGGACCGGCAGAGGGAGGTGAACCACTGCTCTCCCCAGAAGCGTCAGCGGGGGGTAAGTGCTATGACAAGCCTGGAACGCGACTCCCGCTCGAGGGAGACAGAGCCGCTCCTCATCCTCATTGTCGACGATGAGGAACCCATCGCGGAGATGCTCGAAGCCTTTGTGACGGACCTGGGCTATACAACGCTGGTGGCGCGCAACGGACAGCAGGCCCTCATGCAGGCCCGCGAACGCTGGCCCGCCCTGGTCATCACCGACCTGATGATGCCGGTTCTCAGTGGCGCAGGGTTGATTGAGGCATTGCAGGCGGAGGCTGCTACCGACGGGAGAGCGTCTCCCCCCATCGTGCTGCTTACGGCAGGAAGTACACGGGCGGTAAGCCACCTGCATGTGGACGCCATGCTTTCCAAGCCATTTGACCTGGGCACGCTTGAGCAGGTGATCCACCAATTGCTTGGATACTGAATGAAGCACGTCTCCTGTCGCTTGTCCAGGCCCTACGACTCATTTGTATTTTTCGTACGGCCCTGCATTGCTATCAATCCGCTGGATGGTAGAAACAATTCGTCTCGGATTCTGCTCGGTGAGTTCTTGTCCGTAGGCATAGTAGAAGGCTTTCGAATAGCTTCCATCCAGCTCAACAATCCTCACTTCCAGGTGTTCTGCTTCGAGGAGTTCAACATAGGTTGTGGCACCTGTCTCGTGGCGCGTAAATGGAACATCTCTTGCCGCAGTTCTCCTGTAGGTATTCTGCCCCGTCACCCTCACGGACAGGTGCCCAGATGCCACCGGATAGCTGATGCTGCACGCAAGTTCGTAATAATAGGAGTCGGCTTCACGAGTACGCATCTGCGATATACATTCATAGGAGATACGAACGACAGGGAAACGAGATTGGTCTTCCGAGGAAGAGGAATGAGATGCTGACATAAAAACGCTCGCTTTCTAGAAAAACAGTCAAAGGGGAGATACGTCTGCCCTACCGCCTTTAACTGACGACTTGCGACTGACTGATGATATGGGGGAAACCATCATGGCAATCAACAAGATACCTTGATGAAACATCGTTTGTGTATGGTTTTCCTGCAATGGTATGGTATCCTCTTGATGCATTTTTACGGTTTGCGAGTGCCTTGCCTGGCGGAAGAATATAGATGATCTCACCGGTGTGTTTCTGTTCACGCTCCTCAATGGTGATTATATCGCCCAGACGATACTCACCTGGTTGAAGCGGTCCAAAAAGCGCCGCGAGCTGCTCTTCATCGTCTCTATCAAACTCATAGTGCTCATAGATGCGCTGCCCATTTCTGAGGTATTCAGCGATAGCGATGCGCTCATCCGTCTCCATCGTGAGGACCCAGAGGCTTAAAAATGGTTGCGGTCGTATTACATCAACAGGGCTCCAGATCAACGCTCTGGGCGCTGGTTGAGTGCGCATGGTCTCGCGGGCTGCACGTTCGAACAGTTTGATCTGAACGAGACGGAGGATGGAATCCCTATCCTGCCGACTGAGACCCAGGAGATCAGAGATTTCGATCGTATTCACTGCCACACCGGCTCGCATGCCGGAGGTTTGCCAGTCAATAGGATCAAGTACGATGTGAAGTTCCTTGCATATGGCCGTTATCTGTTGTGCTTTCTTGCATGCTTCTTCTGCCTCCCCAACACTTTTTCGACGTAAGTAGGTCATGGTTTATGACTCCTTTTGAGACAGGTGCGAAACCTTGTCCTTTTCTCTGTTTGCAGCTCTCCTGGAACAGAGTAGAGAGGAAAGCGCTCCTCTCCTTTTTTTGATGTATCTTTGCTCTGGAAATCTTTTTTTACCAGGGCCAGAGCGTCAGGTCTTTCAAGCGCCCGACGACCTGCTCGCCGCGATCGGCGGCGTCAGCGTGGGAGACGCTCTTGTCGGGAGGCTGGTTGGTAAGGGCCTTCAAAATCCGCTGCTGTTCTGTTTTCCATCGCTCTTCAGGGTATCCCTGTAATACTGCGTCCAGGAGGGTCATGACGAGAGCATAGTCTGAAGAAGAAAGCTTATCGTATCTCATCGCCTCTTGTACACGAGCGGAATACACACTGGCATCCTTAAACCTACGCTGGGAAGTTTGCTCCCTGGCCTCAGAAAATTGTGCGCTCATCTTTTTGTTCCTTTGTTTATTCTCTTCCTTGTCGTCGAAAATGAACCGACAAACAGCTCACATGTTAAACCCGATCATGAAATTGGTTCCGTCTCCTAATCTTTGCTCGCTTCTGGGCACCATTACGATAGACCATGTACCCAAAAGCACCAACAAAGATCACCAGGATCAGTAACAAAAGGAGAAATGGCGGCATAATGATATCCTTTGCACTTGTACTTGACAGCAACTTCTTGCTTAAAAACGAGTATTGCATGACGAAAAGGAGATGATGATGTAATACAATGCTGGAGGATACCAATAACGCCCGACGATAGCTCTACCGCATTCCCATCACTTATTCCAGAACACATATCAGTTTCATTCACCATAAGTCTTCCCATAGTATACCACAAACAGAAGGTGGCGAGTGACCCACAAATCTGACAATGCAAGAGGCGGGGTAGACGTGTATGGTACACTTACACAATGACGTATCGCGCATTGTTGCTCAGAATAGGTTGTCTATTGAAAGCTGCGCAATACAGCGCGCTTAGCGGGGGAGACCCCAGAATTGAGAAAAACCAGATGTCATTGACTGATCAAACCCTGTATTGCCGGGACTGCAATCAAGAATTTACTTTCACAGTTGGCGAGCAGGAATTTTATGCCAGCCGGGGACTGACCAATGCGCCGAGCCGCTGTCCCAATTGCCGAGCCGCACGCAAACAGTCCGGCGCAGGACAGAGGAATTCCTTCAGCGGCGGCGGTGGCGGATTCCGCGACCGGGATGCCCGCCCGATGTATAGCGCTATCTGTGCGAACTGCGGCAATGAGACGCAAGTGCCCTTTCAGCCGCGAGAAGATAGACCTGTCTATTGTAGTGACTGCTACCAGGCGCAACGTTCTGGTCGTACAAACGACCAAAGATCGCGTTGGTAATCTTCATGACAGAGATTCTAGTAAAGCCAGGTGATTCGTTTGAGTGGGCGCTTAAGCGGTTTAACCGTAAGGTGCAGGAGGCTGGCATTCTGCGGGAGGCACGGCGTCGTAGACACTACGAGAGTCCACAAGCCCGGCGCAAACGCAAAGCCGAGACAGTGCGCCGCCGGCAGCGTCGAGTTCGTTAGTCAGACCAACGTCACAGATGACGTTATCGTTCTATTAAGCATCATATGCGCGGGCGACCCGCCCTTACGCCTCGTCACCCTGGAGCCTCCGTCGCCGTTGTTCTGGGCTCCAGCGTGTCAGCGTCAAGACGGATTATTGTCAAGTTGCTCGGCTAGCTCATAAGCTTGCTTAACAGCCTCTCGTCTTCCAAGTTTTTCAAGCACCGTACCTTTGTTCCGATAAAAGCTACTATTCTCAGGTTCCAGCAGGATAGCCTGGTCGCAATCCTCTAACGCCTCCTGATAGCGTCCGAGTTCATTGAGCGTCATTGCCCGATTTATGTAGATTATAGCATTGGTGGGGTCAAGCAAAATAGCTCGTTGATACGCATCTATCGCTTCCTGAAAGCGACCAAGATACGAAAGAGCTGATCCTTTATTATTGTAGAAATTGGAATTACCAGTATCGAGTCGAATAGCCGCATCATAGGCAATGACAGCCTCTTCATATCGACCAAATACTCTGAGCACGCGGCCCTTGCCATTGTAAGCAGCCGCGCTGTTGGGATCAAGCCGGAGGGCTTGCTCATAGGCGGCCATCGCCTCTGCATCCCGGTTCAGCTCATAGAGAGCAAGTCCTTTATTTGAGTAATGGACGGCAACCTCTGGCCCCAGTTGTATCGCCTGCTCATAGGCGGCCAGAGCTTCTTCGTAGTGCGTGAGATTATAGAGGGCGTTGCCTTTCTCGTTCCAGGTCGTCGCGCTGTTGGGATCAAGCTGGAGGGCTTGCTCATAAGCAGCTTGAGCTTCTTCGTACCGTTCAAGTGCAATAAACACATCGGCCAGGCCACTATAAGCAGTCGTGTAGCTCGGGTCAAGTTCAATAATGCGTGTAAACGTAGCAAGAGCTTCTTTATAGCGCTTGAGGGAGATCAGCGTATAGCCCATATTGTTATAACCAACAACATTATTTGGATCGAGTTCAATACTCCGTTCACATACAGCCAGGGCCTCCTGATACCGTTCAAGGTAATAGAGGCCACACCCTTTTCCAGTATAAGCATCAACGTTGTGCGCGTCTAGTTGAATAATCCAGTCAAATACGCTGATGGCTTCCTGATAGCGTTTGAGTACATTGAGCGCGTTCCCTTTGCCTAGATATGCATCTACGAGATAAAGGCCGGGTTGGACAGCGCGCTCAAACGCACGCAAAGCCTCTTCCAGGGTCGTGCGTGCCTCCTGGGTACGACCGAGTGTATCCAGCACCTCACCTTTAGCAGAGTAAGCATAGACCATACTGGGATCATGGCTAATAGCCTGCTCATAGGCAGCAAGGGCGTCCTCTTGCCGATTCAGGCGAGACAACGCATCCCCCTTGCCCGCATAGGCAGTCGCCAGGCTCTCATCAAGCCGGAGCGCCTGCTCATAGGCAGCAAGGGCGTCCCCTTGCCGATTCAGGCGGCGCAACGCATTCCCCTTGCTTACATAGATAACTGCAGAGTGCGGATTAGAGTTCAGCGCTCGTTCATAAGCAGCTAATGCGGCCTCATACCGTCCGGCATTGTAATGATCGTCACCCTCCTTCCTCCATTGCTCTCTGTTCTCCGGTATAGGGGCGGGAGGCTTACTGACTTCTTTTGTCGCGTCCTTCTCAGTCTCGTCATGCAGGTGTTTACGCACGCGTTGAGGCACGGGCAAGTCTACACCAAGGACCCCTATAGGGACGCCTTGCTCGGTCATTTTAGCAAACACGCTGGCGGCACGCTCTGTATCACCGCGTGCTTCATAGCCTATACCACGCGCATAGGTGAGCAGGGAAGGAAAACTGGCAAAAGGCTCTGCAAATGTCTCCACTAACGACGCTATCCACCCCATTTCTGCCCGGTCATTCTGATCCAGATCTGAAAAGGCTTTTGCTAACTCATACGCTGCTTCAATAGGCCTGGTATAGGCCATAGCCGTCCACCGCTGCGCTCTGGCAAAGTCACGCTCGTCAGGGTCTGGACTGGAGAGTTGTTGCTGTACATAAGCAAGCAAGAAATCGGACAACTGAGCTTTCCGTTGGGGACCAAATTTAGGATCGCTTATTAAATCGTTCAGGAGTATTGCCCGCACAGTGACATTCATTTCGTAGAGTTCAACCCCTACTTCATCGCATAAATTAGAAAGCAAGAGATCGGCAACAGCCACCCAGGGTATATCGAGCTTTTCACCATGAATGTCCTGTGGGAAGTTTGCCCACAGGCGATACAAAATATCGGGAGTAAGAGCCAGGGGAAAGGCCGCATGCTCAGCAAGGTAAAGATGAGCTATTCCGAACCGTCGGCGAAATGACGCGATACGGCGCCTGGCTACCTGGGGCCGCAATCCGCGTAGGAATGTTTCCGCATGCGCTTCTTCAACCATTATGCTATTGCCTCGGCTGATGTATAAAGTAAAGGACGACCACGCAATACACTGATTGCGTCGTCTAAGCCGCGACGACTCAGATCAAACATTGGAATGCTACGCATAATCCTGCTTGCCGTTGTACCAACCCATCGTGCGCGCAGCATGGGATTCAGCCACGCCATGTACCGTACCCCTTGCTTCAGTTGCTTAAGAAACTCCTCCGTCAACTCAACACGCTCCGGGTCAAGTCCACCACAAGCGGCACCTGCATCACTGAAGATCAATGCACCTGTCTGCTCATTGTGAAGGCCAGCGAAAATATTCTGAAGTGGTTCACTCTCTTGATCGGCGTTATCGCGGTAGAGATACTCTGTAGGGCAATTGTGAAAATAATAGATGCCAGCTCTGTCCAATCGTCCACCCCGCAGAGCAGTCTCGGCAAGCCGACGTGATAGCGAGTGGAAAGGCACCATAGACCCACCGTGATCAATCAGCAGCAGCAGTTGTGTACGATTCGTACGCCTGGGGAGCATAACAGGACGAAGCAATACCCCCTGACGCCCGGTTTCCTTGACAGTGCTCTCTAAGTCCAATTCTACAGGCGGTCCTTCACGTGCTGGACGGCGTAGATAACGCCAGCTTTGCTTCATCTGTCGACGCGTAATCGGGAAATACTCGTCCGTCTGCATGAAGTAACTATAAGGGCTATCGTCATCTCCGCTCGCAGCCTGCAAAACTGCTTTGGCAACCTGCACCTCATCCTCTATCTGTGGGAGTGCCTCTGTAGAGGTTATAGATGTAGATGGGATGGCCGAAGAGGTTGAGGGTGTAGGAGTAGAGGTCCTCTTAGGCTCTGTTGCAGAAGAAGGAGAAGCAGGCGCACTTATCTTTGATGATGTGGCAAGAGAAGGCGAAGTTTCGCTGGCAGACGCCCGAGAGAGCACTTGCTTAAATTGATAGTCAAAGAGCCGTTCCTCACCGGCGGATTTGACCCACAGAGTTTTGCACAGGCGAGCCAGAGCAGCACGGTCTGATATTCCAAAGCCGCCCTGTAAAGCGTACAGTAACACCTGGTACTCATCTACACCAAGCGGTAAACCTGCCCGGCGCAATTGCTTAAAAAGTTCAAGCAACGGCATGTCATACATAGTTGCATCAGAATCCATCGGCCTATCCTCGCAAAAGATAACGGTAATGCTCATCCCAACTCTTCAGTAAAACACTGGCGTAAGGAAGCTTGCCATCCAGCTTCTTCAGTGCATCATCCTCTGACCAGCGGCTGAGTACGCGGAACCAGTCTATCAACTCACTGGTGCTTACCTTCTTTCCCGTCTCTCCCCTGGCCCGGCCCATCTCCTCTCGCAGTTCTTTGAAACGCGTTACAGCCTTCGTAACCAGCTCTTGTGACGTTTCAGGAAAATGCGCCTGTACGATCTCTCGCAGCCTTTTGTCATCAGGGAACTTTACAAAGTGAAACAGGCACCGACGCAAGAAAGCGTCAGGTAAATCTTTCTCATCGTTGCTAGTGATGAAGATGATCGGCTCGGCTCCCGGTTGTGCCCTGACTTCCTCTCCCGTCTCCTCCACTACGAAGCGTCGCTCATCCAGTTCCAGCAGAAGGTCGTTGGGAAAATCAATATCGGCCTTGTCAATTTCATCAATCAGCACCACTGTACGTTGCTTATTCTTAAAAGCGCGTCCCAGCGGCCCCCAATGTACATAACTGGCCGGATCATCACTGCGCGCAGCTTTTTCTTCATCGAGACGTCCGGCAGCCGCCAACTGCGCGTCGCGCAGCCGACCAACGGTATCGTAGGTATAGAGGCCATCGCGGGCACGACTGGTAGACTTAATATGCCAGGACTTATAATCAAAACCAAGTTCGAAGGCCACAGCACGAGCCAGGCGTGTCTTACCACTTCCCGGCTCGCCCTTAATCAGCAGAGGACGTTTAAGATAGATAGCCAGATCGACCGCCTCAAGAAGTGCTTCATCCGGCAAATACGGATAGAGCATGTGCCCTGAAGCATCCTCCTCTCCCGGCTTTGGCTGAACCTTTCCAGTGTAGGAGAGCTGCGTGCTCATCGGTCCTTCATCCATATCTTCCCTCATTTCATAATTGCTCCTTCACGAAGTCAGCCGGTACTTCACGAGATCAAGCCACTCGTCGTAACCGCAGCATTCACAAATGTAGTTCAGGGCATCTTCAGGGATACCCTCGCTGTTGTCAAGGATATCCTTTGCCTTAAGATGAGGAGGCAGTCTTTCTTCACGTAAAATCCAATCCTCTAACACCTTTTCAGAGAATTCAGCAAGTTTTTCTAATTTGAGAGGGAGACGCGGTTCCCAGGCTGGATCAACTTGCCAGGCTAAGGGGACTTTCCATTTATCCACGCGGTCGTCGTGGGCAATGAGAAACATTAAAAAATAGTGCTTAGAGGGTTGGTCCACTCTATCGTTTGTTATATTTACAAATGCTTGCCAGAATTCTTGCAGAAACTTGTCTATATATTGTTCCTCTATTACGTGTGAGTTGTTCAGTATCAGAATTACAGTTTGTGTTTGCCACCTCTTATATAAGCGCCTGATAATCTCTTGCTGAGTAGCTGCATCTATAGAGAAGGATATGTTCAGACCAACCCACTTTGCGAGGAATTTCCATAGACGCTTAATAGATGGCTCACCAGCTTTACTCTGGAAACTGAATTTGAAAGGATCGAGGGTTGAGTAATCTCGAAGCTGCCGGATCAGTCGATTAAGCAACCAGACTTGGCCATAGGAAGGCGCGCCATGAATCAAGAATGCTCCCTTCTTATGCTTTTCATCCCGGAATTGCCGAAATAAATTGCCCTGTTTTGTGTAATTTAGAGAGCATTTCGTAACTTGGCAGAGTAAGGTAAGCTGATGCTTGACGAGGCTAGTCCCCTCGGCAAGGAGATCAGCTGTATGATGCCAGTAACCGTAACAGATCATCAGGCACCAGTCCCGCCTCC
>DAOTTD010000371.1:0-27906 GCA_034438015.1 Ktedonobacteraceae bacterium
AGGCCAGGGATGGCAAGATCGCTATCCGGCCCGGCACAACCATTCTGGCGCATACGCAGGAGGTCATCGGCGGCCACAACGGCTATCTCGCGAAGATGTATTCGCGCAGCACCGTGGCGCGCTCGGGACTCTCGGTCTGTCGCTGCGCCGGCGTTGGCGACGTTGGCTATATCAGCCGTTGGACCATGGAGATCAGCAACCATACGCAGACCACTATCCTCGTGCCGGTCGGCTTCCGCATCTGTCAGCTCACCTTCGAGTACGTCGGAGAAACGCTCAAGGAGTATCGCGGCAAATACGGCAAGAGCGATCATCAGTGGACGCCGGAGGATATGTTGCCCAAGCCATATTTCGACTGGGACTACGATGTGTACCGGTCGGATAGAGGGAAATAGTAGCCTTTAAAGAAAAGGAAATAGATGACTGAGGGGAGACTTATAGCATTTGAAGGTCTTGATGGTTCAGGAAAGACTACTCAAATGGACTTATTGGGACATTGGTTGGAGTCCCACCATATTTCTTATGTGCGTACTCGTGAGCCAGGAGGTACGCCGCTTGGTCAAGAGATACGTCAGATTCTACTCAACCGCCCCGATCTGGTTATCACTCCTCTCGCAGAAGCGTTTCTGTTTCAAGCCGATCGTGCTCAACATTTTGCGACGCTGGTATTGCCCGCACTGGCAGATGGGAAGGTAGTGATTACTGACCGCTCTATCGATTCGAGCATAGCCTACCAGGGAGCCGCAAGAGGATTGGGTATGGAACGTATAGAGCAACTCTCATTATTAGCAACCCAAAAACATGTACCTGACCTCACAGTTCTTCTCGATCTTGATCCAATGAACGTTCATGACCGGACCGGTGCGTCTCAAGATGTGACTGGATATCGTGAGCAGCAAAATCGCTTCGACAAAGAATCCGAGCAGTTCCATCGCTGCTTGCGTGATGCCTTCCTTAAGCTTGCTCGCACATATCCTGAGCGCATCAAAGTCATTGATGCCTCGCAATCGCCTGAGCAGATCCATCAGGAAATCGTCGCGCTGGTCAGCCGACTGTTGTTATGATCAGGCCACCTCCCCCTCGTCCTGTAAATCGTGTTAGGTAGAGATAGTTGTTCAGGCAACAAAGACCTCTGAGAAATCAGAATCTTCTTGTTTAAGAACAAGAGGGAGAATGCTAGATGCACCCTCCCCTGTAAAAGTGATCGCTTGCTTGTAACAGTTAAGAGTTTCGATCGCCTTGTGGATTGACTGGACGGGGTTGGGGCTGGGTACCAGGGGTTCCCGGTTGAGCATTGGGATTGTAAGGTCCTTGAGCAGCATTGGGATTGTAGGTTCCTGGCTGAGCATTAGGATCGTAAGCCCCTTGAACAGCATTAGGATTGTAAGCTCCCTGAGCAACATTGGGATGAGCAACTGGTTGTGCAGTTCTCAGGCGAGTAGCAATATCATATGCACCGCTCTGACGCAGGATACTGAGAGCCTGCTCTGGATTATTAACAGCTTTGATAAGCACAATGCTGTGACCCGCATCAAGTTCATTTTGATAGTTGTGTGCATCTTGTTCTGCCACACCTATTCTCATCCAGTCGTCAGCAGTAGCAGTTGTCTGACCCGTAAACAGACTTTTAAGGTTCTCCATAAAACTATTCGTGCCGTGTTCCACTAACCGGATCTGTTCATAGCTATATCCAGCACGACGAAGGTTATCGATGGCCTGATTCGCTGGATCACGGTCTGCGAAAACAGCTATCATTGTTGAGCGTTCAGTCATTGTCGTCATATACGTTTTTGCTCCTTTCATCATTGAGAGAGCATCTGTCTTCTTTGTTTCACCAGGATGGTCAATCCCTGAGAATGATTGGGATATTCGCCTTGATGTGCCTCTTTTTCAGGGGCAAGGAGAGAGACGTGAGCCCCTCAAATTTTCTTCCTAGACCTGCATTGTACACGTACGAGGGGCGCAAAAAGTTCCATATCCATATTCATGAACCCTGCCGCCTTTCCCACTCCGCCACGACTGCTTGATACGCATCCCAGGTATCTACGTCGTAGCTCGCTATCGAGGCGCCCAACTCTATGTTTGCGATCTCTTGCCGATGGCGCTCGATGACGCTGCGTGCCCCTCCATCGCCCGTGATCTCCAGCAGTTCGGGAAAGAGGCTGGCGTCGAAGAGGACCGGATTGCCGCGCTCACCGTTGTAAAATGGGATGAGAATGCGCTTCCCAGTCGTCCGTTTGCTGGCGATGAGCGTGTCCATGATGTGCGCGGTCATCAGGGGCTGATCTCCGAGCATGATGAGGGCGCCTGCGGGGAAATGCGACAATGATCCTTCTTTGTTCTCTCTAGCGCTGAGCGCCTGTATCCCCGCGCGCAACGATGTGCTCATGCCTTGCAAATAGTCGGGATTTTCTATGCTGAGAACGTCGGGATGAGCGAGATATGCTGCGATCTGAGCGCGTACCTGTGCGGCCTGGTGGCCCAGCACGACGATGATGGGACGGGCCTGCGACGCGAGGGCTGCCGCGATCACGTGAGCCAGGACCGGACGATCGCCCAGTGGCAAGAGCAGTTTGTGTCGTCCACCACCCATGCGGCTGGAACTGCCAGCGGCCAGGATGAGCGCGGCGATCAAGGAACGTTCTGGCATTTACGGGCCTCCTGTATGCGCTACGGTGCGCAAAGAAATATGTAACATACCCATCGATATTCCCAGCAGGATATCGATGGGGAGGATTCGTAGCTCTATGCTATAATAGGGGCCAGGTGCCTGAGACGGCCATGAAAAGATGCATGGAAAATGTGGCCTGTATGCTGTACCCTGCCCTGGAGTTAACCATAATGCTTGAGACCTTTCATGTCAATACTGAGCGCGTTGAGACGCTGGACGTCGAGACGCAGACAAAATATGAACGCCTGCAAGCGCTTCTGCGCGAGATGGAGTCGGTGCTGATCGCCTATTCGGGCGGCGTCGATAGCGCGCTACTGCTCAAAGTTGCCCACGATGTGCTGGGCGACCGCGCGGTGGGCGCGATCGCCTCCTCGGCTGCCTACGCGCCGGAAGAGACCGCCGAGGCCGTCGAAGTCGCTGCGCAGATGGGCATACCACTGCTGACCCTGGAGACCCACGAGCTTGAGGACGAGCGCTATGTCTCCAATACCGTGAATCGCTGTTACTTCTGTAAGACCGAACTGTTCTCTCAATTAGAGCCGCTCGCGAAGCAGCACAATCTACGCTATATTGCGTATGGCGTCAACAAAGATGATGATGGCGATTTTCGCCCCGGCCAGCGCGCCGCCCGCGAGTTTCAGGTACGCGGACCACTGAAAGAGGCGGAGATAGGCAAGCGCGAGATCCGTGCGATCGCTCGTATGCTTGGCGTCCCCGTCTGGGATAAGCCCGCGATGGCCTGCTTCTCCTCGCGTATTCCCTATGGAAGCAGGGTCGATGTCACCTCGCTACAGATGGTGTATAAGGCGGAGAAACTGCTGCACGAGCTGGGCTTCCACCAATTGCGCGTGCGCCACCATGACAAGGTCGCACGCATCGAGGTTGAGCGCGCGGAGATGCCACTACTCATCGAGGAAGAGATGAGCCACATCGTCACCGACGGTCTACGCAAAATAGGCTATTCCTATGTGTCTATCGACCTGCTGGGCTATCGCAGCGGAAGTATGAACGAAGGCTTTTTTAAGAAGAAAAAGAGCAGTCAATCCAGTCAATAAAGACCAGTCAATAAGGAATTGGAATCTATTCATGCCTAAACCATCAACGAACCAACCAATGAAATCAGGAACGAAACAGGATCGTCGCCGCGAACGTCGCGGGCAGCAGCTTCGCCAGGCGGCGGCACAGCGGCGCGCAGCACGTTTACGATGGATCGTGGTCGGCGTCGTCATCGCTGCCGCTGTGCTGACGGTTGCCTCTTTCCTGTATTTTACCCGTGGCTCAACGACTGGCGCGACGACCACGCAAGCAGCTCCTATTGCGACGAGTGCATCCACGCCTGTCGATACAAGTAGCCAGCAATCGCTCAGTCCGACCGTCGATAATGTGCAGTGCAACTCGTCGGAGCAGCTTACCTATCACGTCCATGCCCACCTCTCCATCTATATCAAGGGGCAGGCAGTGCCTGTGTCGCAGTACGTCGGCATCACCAATACCTGCTTCTACTGGCTGCATACGCACGATACAAGTGGTGTGATCCATATAGAGGCCCCGCAGCAGATGACCTTTACGCTGGGAAACTTCCTGCACGTCTGGAAGCAGCAGTTCTCGCAGTTGCAATACCCCACGCAACTGGACCGGACCGCCGGCTGGCAGGCATATGTCAATGGCAAGCCCTATAGCGGCGATTTCAATGCTATTCCGCTCAATCCGCACACGCTGATTACGCTGGCCTATCAATCGCCGGGAGTGAAGCCCGACACGATCTATAGCTGGAACGGTTTATAGGGATCTCATCAAGGCTGCATTCCTTGATGCTGTTCTGGCTACCAGTTCACCAGTGATTATGTTATAATCATAACAATGAGTTGCCCGTTCCAAAGACCTGTGAATGGAACGGGCTTATTCCTTTATATTCATCATAATAAATAGCAGGAACACGATACTATGCCAGAGCGCACCATTTATCTTGATCACGCCGCCACGACCGCGCTGGACCCCCGCGTGCTGGACGCGATGATCCCGTATCTTACAACCGAATATGGCAACGCCAGTAGCATCTACACGCTGGGACGCCACGCGATGCAGGCGATAGACCGCTCGCGTGAGCAGGTCGCCGAGCTTATTCACTGCCGCCCAACCGAGATCGCCTTCGTCGGCTGTGGTTCCGAGAGCGACAATCTCGCCATTAAGGGGATGGCCTATGCCGCGCAGAAGAAGGGCAACCACCTGATCACTTCCTCAATCGAACATCACGCGGTACTACATACCTGCCAGTACCTCGAACGCTCTGGCTTCAAGACCACGTACCTGCCTGTCGATGAATATGGACTCGTCGATCCCGATGACGTGGCGCGCGCAATCACCGATCAGACCGTCCTGGTCTCGATCATGTATGCCAATAACGAGGTCGGCACCATTGAGCCGATCGCCGAGATCGGGCGCATCTGTCGTGCGCGCAAGATCCCCTTCCACGTTGACGCTGTGCAGGCGGGCGGCGCGCTGCCGATCGATGTTGCGGAACTCAACGCCGACCTGCTCTCGCTCTCCGCGCATAAGTTCTACGGTCCGAAGGGCATGGGCATCCTGTACGTGCGCCAGGGGATGCGTATCCTGCCGCAGATGCAGGGCGGCTCGCAGGAGCGTGGACGCCGCGCCGGGACCGAGAACGTTGCTGGCATCGTCGGGACCGCGACCGCTCTGAGGCTGGCGCAGGAGGAGATACCGCATGTCACTCCGCGTATCAAGACCCTGCGTGATCGCCTGATCGAGGGCATCCTGACCATTCCCCGCAGCAGGCTCACAGGCCATCCCGAGAAGCGCTTGCCCAACAATGCCAGCTTCTGCTTCGAGGGCGTCGAAGGAGAATCGATTCTGCTCAGTCTCGACCTGCACGGCGTCGCAGCCTCCACCGGTTCTGCGTGTACGTCTGGTTCCGTTGATCCCTCGCACGTCCTGATCGCCATGGGCCTGCCACCTGAATGGTCGCATGGCAGTCTGCGCCTGACGCTGGGCAAGGCGAACACCGATTCCGACGTAGATATGGTCCTGACCACGCTTCCAGGCATCGTCGAGAAGGTCAGAAATCTGGGCCTTTAGTACCACGCAGAATTAAGTAAGGAGCCTTTGCAGTATCCATAAGCGCGCCTCTTCGACCTGCACATCGACGGCGGCATTGACCCAGGGACCCTTCATCGCGCGTGGCACCATAAATCCCTGAAATGGTCCACGCGTGATGGCGCGTACGGGTATTTCCTCGAAGGCGAAGAGAGCCGGTCGGCAGAGTGCCGCGATCGTCAGCGGATCGTGCAGGTATGGCAACGCCGGATGGCCGCGTGGTCTGTGTCGCTGCCATACGGAGATGAGCCTGCTCAACAGTTGCGCCAGCGGCCCTTCATGGTGCTGTAGTTGCTCGATATCGGAGGTGCGCAACTGGCAGCGTGCCGTGACGTTGAGGCCGATCATTGTAATGGGGACGCCGCTGCCCAGCACAATCTGCGCTGCTCGTATGTCGCTGCGTGTATTCCACTCGGGCAGTGGGATACTGCTGGAACCACCCATCATAACGATCCTTTGCAGCGCCATAAAGAGTCCCGGTTCCGCAATGAGGGCCGTCGCGATATTCGTCAGTGGACCGATGCAGACGAGCGTGATGTGTCCAGAATAGGCCTGCGCAGTCTGTACGATAAATTCCGGCGCGGCGCACCTGCTCAGTACCGCTGGAAACACAACGCGCTCATCGAGAATGGCGGCCTGTGGCACGCCGGATGGACGATGGCGTAGTTGCAGTGGCTCCGCAATGCCGGGCGCGACCGGGATCTCCTCGTGTCCAGCGATACTGAGCAGGTGTGCGGTCAGTTGTGCCCGTCGCTGTGTGTTTCCGGAGACCGTCGTCACGCCCAGCAGTTCGAGCTCGGGCGATCTCAGTGCAAGGGCCAGGGCCAGGGCATCATCGATATCATCGCCGATGTCGGTATCGATCAATATCATCTGTTTTGAGGATTGGCCCACCTCTGAAGTCGGAAAATTCTCATTTTGGTGCATTGTATAGAGTTCCTCGATGTGGTAGAGTTTCAGCTATCTTTGAAAGGATGCTAAAGATGAGATTGTAATCTCTGCATTTGAGGTAATCTCACTAGACAATATTGTAAAATGTAAGTAAAAGGGGTAGCTATAGGATGGGCAACACTGCTGTTGCCGTGAGAAGCTCTCATTGCTGAAAAGAGAAGGGGATATAGTTATGTCAGTCAAACGCGAGGTCCTGGCGCAGAGAGTACGCCTGGTCAGACCTTCAGGAATTCGTAAGTTCTTCGATATTATCAATACTATGCCGGAGGTGATCTCCCTCGGAGTTGGTGAGCCCGACTTCGTGACGCCTGAGCATATTCGCCACGCGGGCGTACAATCTATTTTAGAGGGTCACACGCGCTACACATCTAATTATGGTACCATCGAGCTGCGCGAAGAGATTGCCGCGATGCTGGAGCGGCGCTATGGTCTCATCTACAATGCCGCCAAAGAGATCCTGGTCACGGTTGGTGTCAGCGAGGGCGTGGACCTGGCGATGCGCACACTGATCGATCCCGGCGATGAGGTGATCTCGCCCGATCCAGGTTACGTCGCCTATGAGGCGGATATCATCTTATCCGGTGGCATCCCCGTTCCTGTTCCCACATACGCGGAACACGACTTCGGCGTGCGCGCCTCCGAGATTGCCACCGCGATCACCCCGCGCACCAGGGTGATACTGATCGGCAACCCCAACAACCCCACCGGCGCGATCGTCACCCGTCCCGAACTGGAGGGGATCGCGAAGCTCGCCGTCGAGCACGACCTGACTGTAGCGATCGACGAGGTGTACAGTCGCCTCGTCTATGGGACCGATCATGTGAGCATCGCAGCCATGCCCGGCATGCAGGAGCGCACCGTTCTGTTGGATGGCTTCTCGAAAGCGTACGCTATGACCGGTTGGCGCATCGGCTATGTTGCGGCCCCAATGCATATTCTAGAGGCCATGCTCAAGGTGCACCAGTACGCCATCATGTGCGCGGGAACGGCCCCCCAGGAGGCAGCGCTCGAAGCGCTGCGCCACGGCGAAGAAGACGTACGGGTGATGCATGATGAGTACGCGCGGCGCGGCACAATGTTTGTGGAGGGGCTCAATCGTATCGGCCTGCCCACCTGTAAGCCGCGAGGGGCCTTTTATGCCTTCCCCTCCGTTCGTGGCACGGGTATGAGCGACGAAGAGTTCGCCGAGAAGCTGCTCTTTGAGGAGAAGGTGGCTGTTGTGCCCGGCAGCGCGTTCGGCGATGCGGGCATCGGCTATCTGCGCGCCGCCTACTGTACGGCCTACGATCAACTCGAAGAGGCCCTGGTGCGCATCGAGCGTTTCTTGAAGAGACATGCTTAATAGGCAGGCCCCTACGACGGAGTACCGGTGCTGTGTAACCAGACCATGCCATAGGGTGGGAGCGTCAATGGTTCATTGCTCTCATAGGGTGTTTCCGTAAGCAGGTCGATTGTGCGTGGACTCGTGGTGAAAGGATGCAGGTCTATAGATTGCGGCTGAGCACTGAAATTAACCACGGTGTATACTGCCTGCTGATCCTGCTGACGCGCGAACAGCACGATGTGGTCATTGTTGCAATCCAGCCAGTTTGTAGGTTTGTCCGCTGCAAAGATAGGATGTGACTTGCGCAGTGCAATCATGCGTTGCAGCGTGCCAAAGATGCGCCCGACCACCGTAGTGGGATCATGCCGTTGAGCCAGAGCTTGCTGGTTCGCGAAGGGACGATGCACCCAGCGATTGTCGTCAGCCTTAGTGGCATCTTGCCGGTACCCATAATCGTTGAGTGTCCCGATCTCATCACCAAGGTACAGCAGAGGAATACCGCCAGCCGTGAAAACCACGCCCATCATCGCCAGGATGCGCCGGACGGCCAGGTCAATGGCGTTGGCGTCGTCATCGTGTAGCGCCTGTTCCAATCCCGCCAGCGAAGCTGTTGTGCCACAGATGCGCATATCGCGTGTATAAGGGTTATAGCCGAAGGGCAGGCCGACGGCAAAACTGCCCTTGCTCTGACCGGTGAAGAAGGCATTCAAGAAGTCGCGCAGAGCGGGTCCATCCATGCCGATTTCGGCACAATCTTCGTTCGCAAAGCCCCAGCCTATATCATCATGGCTGCGCACATAGTTCACCCAGGCCCCATTCGCGGGGATGGCGAAGCGTTTGATCATGCTGTACTGCAGCAGTCGTGTCTCTCCGGTCGCCAGTGCCTCCCACAGCAGGACCATGAGCAACGGATTGTAGCTGATGGCACATTCGCGCCCGATATATTTCACGATTTCGTCGGGATGTACAATCGCTTCGGCTTTGAAAATCGTTGCCGGTGCAGCGATCTGGACCAGCAGATTGAGGGCCGCCACGATGTCGTGCGCCTGAGGGAGATTCTCGCAACTGGTGCCCAGTTCTTTCCAGAGGAAAGGGACCGCGTCGAGCCGCAGCACTTCTACGCCCTGATTCGCCAGGAAGAGCATTTCACCTAACATCGCGTTAAAGAGTGCAGGATTGGCGTAATTGAGGTCCCATTGATAGCGATGGAATGTCGTCCAGACCCAGCGCTGTGCCTCTGGTATATACGTGAAGTTGCCAGGTGCCTGCTCGGGGAAGATCTCGCGCAAGGTTTGTGAGTAGCGTTTAGGCATTGTGTCATCGGTGAACATCCGATAATAGTCTTGATAGACGGGATCGCCAGTCTTCGCACGTACGGCCCACTCATGCTCATCCGAAGTATGGTTCATCACCATGTCGAGCACCAGACTGATACCATGGGCGCGCAACTCCGCCGCGAGATCCGCCAGTTCCGCCATAGTCCCCAGTTGGGGGCGTATCTCGCGGAAACTGCTGACAGCATACCCACCGTCATTCTCGGGGGCGGGTGAGAGGAAGAGTGGCATCAAATGCAGATACGTCAGGCCTAACTCCTGAAAATAAGGGATGCGCGCACGAATGCCTGCGAGGTTGCCTGCATAGAGATCGACGTAGCAGACGCCACCCACCATGCGTTCGTGTTGGTACCATCGTGCGTCACGGCTGGCGTCGAGCGCATGCAATGCTGGAGGCCGTTCGATAAATGCCTGCGCCGTCGCAACGATAATCTGCTCTAGCTGCTCAGCAAAATCGGGCCGTTCACCATACAGACCCGACAGCAGATCGGTGAGGGAGACGAGATGCTCCTCAAGTCGTGTCAAGAAGATCTCGCGCTGTGCATCATCCGTGAAAAGTGCAGCCAGGCGTGAGCGCAGCACTTGCCATGTGTCCTGTGATGAAGTCATAATGATCAAAAGCCCCCATAGTAAAGAATACTTGAGCCAGACTCAAATAGTGCTCAAACAGAGGTGATCGTTTTCGCATGGTAGAGCGATCCCCATCTGTGTTTGTCTTGAACACGCGTGCATTGGTTGCCTGCTAAAGCATAGTACAATCCTTCTTGCATCATGTCAAGTACGATACCGTTGGCAAACTCCTTTGCCTGACCCTTAGCGCCTCCGCCGCTGCGAGGAGTCAGAGCAGGGGTTCGCCATTTCTGGCAGGCCCGGTTGATTGACGAACAACAAGCCAGGTTGGAAGGATCAGGGGAGAAGTTTCTCCTGTGCCCTCTATTAACGCGATGAGTCGTTGTACGGCTCCGCGCCCCATAGCCACACGGTCCTGCCGCATGGTCGTGAGCAGTGGAGAGGTATACTGGCACAGATCAATATCATCGAAGCCAATTAAGGAAACATCATCTGGAACGCGCAGCCCTTGCTCCGTGAGCGCACGAAGAATACCGATGGCCATGATATCACTTCCAGCAACGATAGCGGTAAAGTCGCGACGCTCGGCCAGGAGAAGCCCGGCAGCCTCACAGGCCTCATCAAGATTCCAGCCAGATTGGCGCACCAGATCAGGATCTGGAACGATCCCGGCCTGCGCCAGAGCCTGTTGACATCCAAGTAGACGCTCCAGGCCAGACTGGTCGGTGGTCAGCCCGGTCAGCAAGGCAATGCGCCTGTGGCCGAGAGAAAGCAAATGCTCGGTCGCCTGACGAGCGCTATCTATGTTATCCGATTTGACATAAGTAGCGTGGCTTCCCTGGCCTGTCTTATCGATGAAGACAGTGGGAATGGAGGAATGGATCAGGGACTGGGTGCGTGAAGTGGATCCATGAAACACAATACACCCGGCGACACGCCGTGTCTGTAAACTCCGCACGAAGTTCTCGGGAAATTTGCCATGTGAGCGGGAAGGTAAAAGCAAATCATAGCCCAATGAAACCGCCTCACGCTCAATGCTCTCCAGCACACTCAGGAGGAAGAATTGTGCAGTTCGTCCAAAGTGCGAAAGGGGCAGATCGATGTCTTCAGCGAAGAGGCTCATAGCAATCACCTGTGAACGTTGTCGAACCAGGCTCTGGGCGACGACATCAGGTTCATACCCAAGTGCGGCCATCGCGGCGTGAACGCGTTCTCTCGCTTCATCGCTTACCCTCGCTGATCCATTGAGGGCGCGCGAAACTGTTGCACGAGAGACGCCTGCTAATCTGGCAACCTGTTCACTTGTAACCATAGGAAACCTCCGCATGATAGTATACACGTGTTCATAGCGATGCCGTTAGTATTTCATTGGAACCTATCTTTTGTCAAGGGTGCCTATGGGATCATTTTGTAGGTTGTAGGATATTTCTCATCCTTTTTCCTGGGTCTCCGAACGCTCAATATGGTCACTTGACAGCACAAAAAAGGGATGGTAATATTGACCATAAGAATGTACACGTGTTCATGGCTGAATGCTTGTAGCGCGGTACTCAAATGTCTTTTTGAGTGCTACTTCACCTGGTAGAAGCTGAACTTCGAGAAATTTTCGACATTATACGAGAGTACTCTGTTCCTCGAAGTTTCCTGCTTCTCAGATTATCTCTCTTCTCTCATCGGGTACCTATCACAGATACCTATAGTTTGTAATTCCAGACAACAGAAATGCCGGATTGCAGCCTAAAATATGTACGCGTGTTCATATTAAAGAATCTCATCTTGCAGTCGTGTCATCCAACAGGTACGAGCGATGAGGTCTCCCGTAGTAGGGAACACCATGTTGGGGAACACAGTACAGAAATGTGTTTCGGGAGAGATCAGATGCCGAAAATCGCGCGTTACAACCTCGCCTGGTCACCTTTGCACCAGACATACGAACTGTATGAGAGTCAGAGTAACCGGGTACTGAACGTCGTTCCTGAAAGCCCTGCCTGGCTGGAGTGGGTGAGTCAGATCTCTTCTTTTGCATTTCATGGTAGAAATGGCTCTTATACAGCATACAAAGAACTCAAGCAGCGTGGCGAGGGATACTGGTATGCTTATGCGCGGGTTGGAGGAAAACTGACAAAGCGCTACCTGGGCAGAAGCATCAATCTGACCCTGCCTCGACTGGAGCAGGCTGCGCAGGAATTGTGGCTCGATGTACCACAAAAGGGCAGCGTTCATCGAAATGCTAGATCGGTACTCACCGATCTAACGGCTGATCCGCTGTTGGCTACCAAACTCCACGTCCCGCGCCCGCGCCCACACCTGGTGCATCGTCCTCGCCTGGTCCAACGTCTCCAGCAGGGCATGGAGCAGGCCCTGACCCTTATTTCGGCACCGGTTGGCTTCGGCAAGTCTACGCTCCTGTCCGACTGGCTGGCCTTGTGTGACATCTCTGTCGCCTGGCTCTCGCTCGAATCACAAGACAACGAACCTATACGCTTCCTCTCTTACCTGGTTGCCGCTTTGCAGACCGCCGATCTTCACCTGGACACGACCAGGCAGGCACTGCTGCATCACCCGGTGCAGCCGCCGTCGATGGAGGCCATGCTCACGCCGCTGATCAACGACCTGCTGATACAGAGCGAAACCGCTCAGGAGCACTTCGTGCTCGTCCTGGACAACTACCAGGTCATTACGGACAGGTTCATTCATTATGCGCTCACCTTTCTCCTGGAGCACCTGCCTCCCCAGATGCATCTTGTCATTGCGACCCGCGAAGATCCCCCACTCCCACTTGCGCAACTGCGTGGACGGGACGATCTACTGGAAATACGCGCCACCGATCTCCGCTTCACCCAGAAGGAGGCGGCTACCTTCCTTATAGAGGTTATGGAGCTGCCGATTTCGCGAGAAGCGAGTGCGCTGCTACAGACACGTACAGAAGGCTGGATCACTGGCTTGCAGCTCGCCGCATTTTCCTTGCAGGGTCGTGATGATCCGGAGGCATTTATCACAGCGTTCAGCGGTAGCCATCACTATGTGTTGGACTATCTGCTAGAAGAGGTGCTGAATCGTCAAAGTCAAGCCGTCCAGGATTTCTTATTGCAAACCTGCATCCTGGATCGGCTGAGTGCGCCACTCTGTGATGCTGTGCGGCAACAGGGCGGAAGCCAGGACTTGCTCGATTTTCTGGAGCGGTCTAACCTGTTCCTGGTAGCTCTCGACGACAAAGGACAGTGGTATCGCTACCATCGCCTGTTTGCTGAGGCTCTACGCCACCGACTGCAGCAAACAGCCCCTGAGCTGGCGCGAGACCTGTACCAGCGTGCCAACCGCTGGTACGAGCAGCAAGGACTATTCGCCGAAGCATTTTCCCACACGATGGCGGCTCCTGGTCCACATCCCGATCCGTTCGTAGAACCGCTCACGGCGCGTGAACGGGAAGTCCTGCAGTTGTTACTGAGCGGCGCTTCCAATCGAGAGATCGCCTGTCACCTTGTCCTCAGTATGAACACAGTCAAGAAACACGTCTCAAACATCTGCCGAAAACTCAACGTACAGAGCCGGGCACAGGCTGTTGCGAAAATGCGGACATATCCTCTTCTATAGGAGAGAAAGCGAGCGATAAGACGCCTCTGGATGTACTTCCTTTGAAAAGACAGCTCTTCGTGGAGATCACCATTCTCTCACCATTTTCTTCCGCAATAATCGCCCTATAAATACTGCTTTTTGGTGTTGTTTTGTCCACTGCTGTCGGTTATTCTCATGAGAGAGTCCTCTTATGACAACCATTGCGCAATGAGCGTCACGCGAAAGGAGGAAGGATGACACTCTACCGGATTCGTCTCAAAGAGAAGCTTGATCGGGGCTGGTCGGCCTGGTTGGGCGGAATGACGGTGGTCCAGGAGGCGAACGGAGAAACGGTTCTTACCGGAGAGGTGATCGATCAGGCTGCACTACACGGCCTGCTCAGCAAAGTGCGTGACCTCCAGTTAACGTTAATCTCTGTTTCCCCTCTAGAGGCGCCATCGAAAGAGGAAGCAAAGAAGGAGAGTTCATGATGCTTTGCATTGTTTTCACGAGAATGGCTCAATCTTCTGAGGAAGTGTAGAGTTTCCTCTCGTCGAGGGGTCGCCTCCGGTGAAAGAGAGGAGGTTGTGACGAGCGGTTAACCTGTCGCCTCTTCTCAAATGTAAGCCCGAATGTATCCGTCAGTCACAACGATTCTGCCAGAAAGGGGGTGGTCCTGCTATGTGAAGTAAGTGGTCAGGAAGACCGTTTTACCGAAACTATTGTTCATAAGTGCGTATCCACTACTGTTAAGGGGAGCTCAACCATATGCGAGGAGAAGAAGTCGTCGATCTGGGCCAGCATCCTCTCAGCTCCAGGAGAGAACGTCGTCTGTTCAAGCCTCAAACGCGGTTTGCCCTACAGGCGTATGGGTTTCTCTTCCCCAGCTTTCTTGGCCTACTGATCTTTTCGCTCCTGCCTATCATCGCGATCGCCGTGCTCAGTCTCTTCAACTGGAGTCTGATCGGCCAGCCAACCTTCATCGGCTTGAAGAACTACGGCACCATGTTTGGTAGTTCGTCCTTCTGGCATTCGCTGTTGTTGACCTTTTACTACGTCTTGCTTAACATTCCGATGCAGACGGTCTTTGCATTGCTGCTCGCGCTACTGCTGAACCAGAACATTCCTGGTAGAGGGGTTTTCCGCACTATCTTTGTGGTGCCATGGATGGCGACAGCTATAGCGATGGGTATCGTGTGGCAGTGGATATTCGATCCGCAGTACGGCTCGCTCAACACCTTTTTGAGCCTCTTCCACATTACAGGGCCGGTCTGGTTGTCCTCGCCTGCATGGGCGTTGCCAGCCGTCGCCGCGGTCAATATCTGGCAGTATACCGGATATAACATGCTGTTCTTCCTTGCCGGTCTCCAGGGTGTTCCACCTGATTTCTATGAGGCCGCGTCTCTGGATGGGGCCGGTCCTTTTCAGAGGTTCTTCGCCATTACGCTGCCGCTGTTGACGCCGACCCTGTTCTTCGTACTGGTAACAGACGTTATCGGGTCCGCGCAGGTCTTCGACACGGTATATGCGATGACTAAGGGCGGTCCCGGCAATGCCACCAACGTGCTCAACTTCAACGTTTTCCAGCAGGCGTTTAATTTCTTTCACGCAGGGTATGCCTCGGCGCTCTCCATGGTGCTGTTCGCGATCCTGATCATCATTACGCTCCTTCAAGTGCTTTTCTTCCGTAACCGCACTATCTACGATCTGAGCTAGTGCCAACAACATTGAGGAAAGGGGGGAAGCTATTATGTCCCTGGCAAGTGCCCAACGCACGGCAAGCAAAGCAGGCGTGGTGGAGGCGCGAGCGAGAACGCGCTACTTACGCCGTGTACCGGGCTTCGTGGTCGCCTATATTATCCTGGTGCTCGGGGTGGTCGTCTCGCTGTTTCCGTACTTTCTCGCGCTGATGACATCGCTGAAGCCGCCCGATCAAATTTTCTCGTCCTCGGCGTGGTCTCTGCCGCACCCGTTTACCTTGCAGAACTACATCGATGTCGTGACGAAGTACAATTTTCTGCCCTTTGTCTTGCATACGCTGATCTATGCGGCAATCCTGACGATCGGTCAGCTCATTTTCAGTACGATGGCTGCTTATGCCTTTGCACGAATGGAGTTTCCGGGTCGTGAGCAGATCTTCTGGCTGTACCTGGCGACCCTGATGGTGCCGCAGATTGTGACGCTGATCCCGCTGTTCATTATCTTGCGCACGTTTGGCTTGATCAATACCTGGGCTGGCCTGGTTCTCCCGTTTGTGCTGGGAACGCCTTTCGGCATTTTCCTGATGCGACAGTTCTTCCTCACGATTCCGCGGGATCTGGAGAAGGCCGCGCGTATTGATGGGGCCGGGACGCTGCAGATCTTGCGTGATGTGATCCTGCCGTTGAGTCGGCCGATTATGGCAACCCTTGCGGTTATCACGTTTGTGCAGGCATGGAATAACTTCCTCTGGCCCTTGATTATCACGGACACGGATAACCTGCGTGTGCTCACCGTCGGTATTGCGGCGTTCCAGTCGAACTACGGGACACAGTGGAACCTGATGATGGCTGCCACGTTCATCGCGCTCGGACCATTGCTGATCCTGTTCTTCCTGTTCCAACAGCAAATTGTGCGCTCAATTCACTTGAGCGGGTTCAAGTAAGGATACCAGTTGAATGGATCCGCAGACCTATTTCTCTAGAAAGAGAGGAGCAACTATGAGCTTCAGTACCTGGCACAGACGCCTGGACATCGCAAGGCATGACTCACATATTGAGGGTTCCTGGCACCGCTTCTCTTCGCGGTCCTGGGCATTGGTCTCGATGGGCTTAGCTATCATGATGATAGCGGTGGGGCTCGCAGCATGCGGCGGGAGTGGATCGGGTTCTTCGAGCAGTAGTAGTAATGGCCCCGTGAATCTTACGTATGCGCTATGGGATCAGAATGAACAGGTCGGCTATCAACAGTCGGTCAACCAGTTTATGAAGCTGCATCCCAACATTAAAGTGACCATTCAACAGACACCGTGGGCCTCCTACTGGCAGAAACTGAGCACTGAGTTTGCTGCCGGCAACGCCCCTGATGTGTTCTGGGACCACCTGGCATACTACCCGCAGTTCGTGCAACAGGGTCAATTGATGAACCTATCGCCTCTGATCTCTCAGAACAAGATCGATATGTCCCAATACTACTCGCAATTGGTAAAGGAATGGTCTTATAACGGCGGTGTCTACGGCTTGCCTAAGGACTGGGATACGATCGCTGTCCTTTACAACAAACAGATGTTCCAGAAAGCTGGCCTGCCGACTCCTACCAGCATGACCTGGAACCCGACGGATGGTGGGACATTTTTGCAGATCGCGCAGAAACTCACGGTAGATCAGAATGGCAAGCATCCTACCGATGCTGGCTTTGATGCTGCTCACATCAAGCAGTATGGCTATGTCTCGGAGAACAACGCCCAGGAAGGCTTCTGGAACTTTATCGCCATGAACGGCGGCACATTGATCGACAAACAGTTCGGCCAGAACTTCCAGCTTGCTCAGCCCACTTCTCAGCAGGCGCTGCAATCCATGGTCGATCTGATCCTTAAGTATCATGTCTCACCCTCGGCGACAGAGACCAACAACAATAGTAGTGTGGCTGAGCAGCTATTCGAGGGCGGTCATGTCGCTATGATTACAGCAGGTGACTGGGAACTCAGTGCGATTACTCAGCAGACAAAAATCCCGTGGGGAGTTGTGCAACTGCCTGCCGGCCCCAAAGGCGTGGTAAGCGTGTTCAATGGCCTGACCGATGCGATCTACGCCAAGACCCAGCATCCACAGGAGGCCTGGGAGCTCGAGCAGTGGCTCGGCTCGCAGCAATCCCAGCATATTCTGGGTTCCGGCGGCTTCGTCTGGCCCGCTATCAAGAGCGAAGATCAGACATTCGCCGATTCCTGGCAGAAGAAGGGCATCGACGTAAGTCCATACCTGAAGGAGGCGCAAGGGACGACCATTGGCTTTCCGGTCACCTTTGGCTACAACGAGGCGTCTACTGACATCAATAACATCTTTAACCAGATGTATCTGGGTCAGCTTCCGGTAGCGCAGGCGACGACCCAGGCAGTTCAACAAGCCAATCAAGCAGCGCAATCAGCCTCTGCTGGCAGCTAAAGTGTAGTCTCTAAGGAACAACGGTGAGTCGTTCCGTTGTTCCTTAGGGCCCTGTACTGAATTGTGAGGTATAATGGGCTGACGCTGAAAGAGCATGTATGATGTTTGTTGATTGGGGATGCCGACTGGAGACCAGGTTCAGGACCAGAGTCTCTTATCGAAACCAGTGGAGGTAAACCCTATGGAAGTGAATCAACAAGTCATTGCAACTATGCGCGCCATCACGATTTCCCGCGAGTACGGCAGTGGGGGCGGCGAGATCGCTGCCCGTCTTGCGCATCGGCTGGGCTGGAAATTGATTGATCACGCCGTTATCGAACAGACCGCGCAGGAGTTAGGCGTCTACGAAACGCAAGTAGAGAAACACGATGAGGAGTACGTCGAGGGCACCCTCTCACGTATCATGAGCGGGATACAGGAACTTGTAACGTCCATTCCTACCCCCGGAGCACCACCAGGTTCCGTTCCACCTCCCCCGGCGGCAGAGACACGAGCCTATCAGGATACCATACGCCAGATCATCACAACTGCGGCAGACACTGGTCACGTCGTGATTGTCGGACGCGGTGGACAGGTGCTTCTGGCCGACAGGCGCGATGTGCTCCACATTCGCGTAGTGGCGCCCCTGGAGTTGCGCGTTGCCTATGTTGCAGGTCGTGAAGGACTGGATCTGGATGCTGCCCGCAGGCGTGTTCAGGAGAAAGATCGTGCCCGCACACGCTATATGCGGACACAGTATCATTGTCAGCATGAGGATCCGCATCTCTATGATCTGGTAATCGATATTGCCGTGCTTGACCTGGACAGCGCCGTTGATCTCATCTGTCTAGCAGCGGAACGCAAGGCGAGTCGACTCAATGTCCCGGTGGAGGAATTGGGACCACTCGCTGGCCTGGCCCCTTATCCAGGCAAGCCTGCTGACTTTCGCGCGCCGGAACAGTCATCCAGCTAATACGATAGACAACTTTTCGTAAGCTCTCTATGCAGCCAGAAACGAGGCATTCGGAATCCTGACTCCTGACTCCAACGAGGCATTCGCCTCTAGCTCTGCTCAGAAGTCAGGATCAGAAGCCTCTAGCTATCGCTCATCTGGCTGAAAGGAAGTAAACCGATCCTGACAAAATGTGATTGATGCGGTGGTCGCCAGGCGACCACCGCGTCTTCGTTGCTACAAGATGGTAGCAGGAGAAGGGAGGAAACGTATTGGTAGATATCATCTATGATGCGTCGAGTAGATGTTGGGTCCTCCAGATGGAAACGTCGACATACTGTATCGAACTAGGCGAGGACGACTCATCACTACAGCATATCTACTGGGGACCACGCGTTGCTTTAGTAGAGGCCCTTGAGATGGCTCATGCCCCAAAGCCGCCCGTGGTAGCGTTCGAGTCGCCAACGGGGATGTCTCGTGAGGAGTACGTGCCGTGGGGCGGGATGCGCTTTAACGAGCCGAGCCTCAAGGTGGAGTACGCCGACGGCACGCGCGCGATTGAGTGGATATTTGATGAGTATGCCATCGAGCGCTCGGAAGTGGGCCAGACGCTCTGGCTGCGCTTTCGCGATCGGGAGTATCCCCTCGTGGTGACGCTCTACTACCGGATCTATGACGGTCATGATGTGATCGAGCGCTGGGCCCGCTTAGAAAACAGCGGGGGCGGCGGACCTGTCACTATCGAGCAGGCGCTTTCGGCAGACTGGCAACTGCCGCGTCGAGAGAGCTATCGACTGATCTATCTGTATGGACAACATATGGGGGAGACGCAGATCGCGGAGGTTATGCTGGGTCCTGGGAAGGTGGTGCTGGAGAGCCGACGAGGCGCAACAAGCCATCAGTTCAATCCATGGGTGGCGCTGGACCCCGATGAGCGCGCTACGGAGGAGGATGGAGAGGTATGGAGCATGGCGCTGGCCTGGAGCGGATCGTGGAAGATCGTGGTGGAGACAACCTCATACGGTGCAGTGCAATGCGTAGGCGGTCTGAACAATTTTGACTTTCGCTATCGCCTGGATGAGGGTGCACATCTGGATCTGCCAGTATTTGCCGGGCTGTACTCAAACAACGGATTTGGAGGAATTAGTCGCAAGTGGCACGCTTATGAACGTGAGCGGGTATTGCCCGAGGGGCCCGATGCAGTGAGGCCAGTCCTGTTCAACGCGTGGGAAGGAACAATGTTCGCCGTCAATGAACAGAACCAGATGGAGCTCGCCGAGAAGGCAGCCGGGCTTGGCATTGAGATATTTGTGGTTGATGATGGGTGGTTCGGTGAACGCAACAGTGAGTATGCAGGGCTGGGCGATTGGACGGTCAATCCTGAAAAGTTTCCACGCGGCTTAAACCCATTGATCGCGCGGGTGAATGCATTGGGGATGCGTTTTGGCCTGTGGGTTGAACCGGAGATGGTAAATCCAGACAGCGATCTGTACCGTGCACATCCAGATTGGGTATACCATTTTCGCCATCGATCACGTACCGAGGGACGTCACCAGCTTGTACTCAATCTCGCACGGAGCGATGTGCGGGATTGGATGCTGGCAACGCTCGACTTGCTGCTCTCAGAGCACAACATTGAGTTCATCAAGTGGGATTTGAATCGTTATGTGAGCGAGCCGGGATGGCCGGATGAAGTGGGACATAATCCCGAGCGGGTCTGGCTTGATCATGTGCGCAATCTGTATTGGGTGATTGATGAGCTGCGTCGGCGCCATCCAGGCGTGGCTTTTGAGTCATGCGCCGGTGGTGGTGGGCGCGTTGATCTGGGTATTCTCTCGCGGGTCGAGCAGGTGTGGACGAGCGATAACACCGACGCCTTCGACCGTCTGCGTATTCAAGAGGGATTTGGCTATGTCTACGCGCCTCGGGTGATGATGTGCTGGGTGACGGATTGCCCGAACTTCTTGACCAGGCGCATACTATCGTTGCGCTACCGCTTCCACGTTGCGATGGCTGGCGCGCTTGGTATCGGCGGCGACCTCGCGGTCTGGACGCCGCAAGAGCTTGAGGAGGCTCGTGACCTCATTGCCGTCTATAAGCGTGTGCGCCCGACCATTCAGAACGGGCTACTCTACCGCCTGCGCTTACCACGGGCAGGCGGTGCGGCGGCCTCGCAGTATGTTGCGCGGGATGGCAGCGAGACTGTAGTGTTTGTATGGGGGCACTCACAGCAATTCGGGGAGACGCAAGTGCCACTCCCGTTGTGTGGGCTGGAGAAAGATATGCATTATGCAGACTCCTTGAATGGGGCCATATACAGTGGCGCATACCTTGCACAGAAGGGGCTACCGGTGAATCTGGTGGGCGACTTCGATAGTCGCATGGTCCATCTCGTCCGTATTGCACCCCGCTAATCCATTTATCGAAGATAGAGAAGTTAAGAAAAGGTAGAGATAACTTGGAAGAATGTACTTTTCCACCCGCACAGATTTCGCGTCCCGGTACTCCTCTTTCTGCGATTCCAGGTGAGGCCCATCGCCGTGGCGCTGTTTCTGCGGTATCTTTTCCTGCTCGTTACAGCTTTGCTCTCTTTGCCTCACTTGCAGGTATTTACCTGTTGCTGGCTGCGGTGCAGTTTACTCTTCACCCGGCTGGCAACGAGGGTGGCTTCCATTTTATCTTGCTTGCCAATGGCTGGTTCCATGGGCATCTGTATGTGGAGGGTACGCCACCAGCTCTTGGGGACTTCACTGAATATAAGGGGCACTGGTATGTGGCCTTTCCTCCGCTTCCTGCTATTCTTTTGTTACCCCTGGTGGCGATCTTTCACCTTTCACATCAGGCACTCATCAGTCTCTGTTTCGCTGTCGCTGCAGGGATATTGAACATCTGGTTATGGATCCAGGTGTTGACGCGCTTTGTGCGCAACTACCTGATTGGAGGTACGTTCAGCACTGTCTCCTGGCTCGCAGCGCTGTTTGCGTTGGGCAGTGAAGTGCTCTATGCAACGATGCAGGGCAGTGTCTGGTTTGTGGCCCATGTGGTCGCCACCACTTTTCTATTGCTCTATATCGACGAGGTATTGGGGAAGGGGCGTTCATGGTTAGCTGCCTTTTTCCTGGGGCTGGCGGCTCTTTCGCGTAGTACGACGCTCTTTACCTTTCCTTTTTTCCTTATATGGATCTGCGTAGTAGAACGCAAACAGCCGCTGGTCATTGTGAAGAAATGGGCCGTCTTTGGCGTCGTGCTGGCAGCTTTTGTTGCTGGCATGCTGCTTTATAACTATGCCCGCTTTGGTTCCCTGTTCGACTTTGGCTACTCTACCATGAACATCAACCGGCTGGTAAGTAGGGGCCTGCACACCTACGGGCAATTCAGTTCACATTTTCTTAGCATCAACCTGCACTATATGTTGGTTCAGCCGCCGATCCTTTTGCGGATGTTCCCTTATGTGACCTTCAATCCTTTTGGCACCGGTCTCTTCTGGACCATGCCTGCGCTGTTGTTCATGCTCCTTGCATTTCGTCGCCGACGACAATTCTGGTTAGCGACAGCGTTGTTTGCTGCATGTGTCGTGCCCATAATATGGGTGTTGATGTATTTCAACACGGGCTGGTACCAGTTCGGCTATCGTTTCGTGCTGGACTTTCTGCCTTTCCTGTTCCTGCTGGCTCTACTGGGGATGTCCTCCACCCCGACGTGGCGCGAGAAGGTGTTGATTACGCTCTGCGTGCTGATAAATGTGTGGGGCTATATTGTTTTTGCGTATTTTCCGCCGCGAACGTTCTGACCCCTACTCATCAAAGAAGGTGATGATGGGACGCATAGTGTAATGCCTGTGTCCGTGAAGAGACCTTCATTTTACTGTACATCGTGCGTAAGTAGGAATTGATAGTGACAGTACTGAGCGCGAGTTGTTCAGCGATCTGCGCGTTGGTCAATCCTTCGGCCAACAGGTGCAGCACCTCACGCTCACGCCTGGTCAGTAGCTTGCTCGGGTCTGCCGCATCCTTCGAGACTGCTGGTAATGGGGATAACGCAGTCTCGATAGGATATTGGTGCTCTGAAAGTGCTTGCGCTGGTTCCATACTCCGTCCCCTCGCCCAGGTGTCCTGGAAGCTGGCCTCTCCGAGCGCCGCACGTACCGCCGCGATCAGCACTTCATGCTCTGATCGCTCAATTGGAGGTTTGGGAGCACCTAACTTCTCACGCAAGGCCTCTGCCGCTCCAAACAACTGCGCTGCCCATATCGACTCGCACTGTATCGCTGCCACCTTTCCCAGTTCTTCCAGCCCCATAGCGGTATACAATCTGCTGTGGGCCTGGATAGCACGCGACAGACCACGCTCCAGGAGGCAGCGTGCCTCAGAGAGCCTGTGTTGGGCAAGCTCTACTCTGGCTAACCAGATTTCTGCCCAGGCCAGTCCCTGCTCATCGGCCACTTCCGTGCGCAATTTCAGACTCTCGGTGAGCAGGGCATGGGCAGCATCATTCTCACCACGACGTAACAGCAACAGTCCCAGAAAGCCTAGCGCTTCAGCAAACTGCGCCTTAACCCCCAGACTTTGGTAGAGGCTCATCACTTGCTCAAGCTGCTCTTTCAGTTCGCGATCCTGTCCATCAAAAAAATTCACCTCACACATGAGAAGGCTTGACCAGAGCGCAAAGAAGAGTTCTCCCTCTTGATTGCAGATCATTATCGTTTCAGACAGCAGCTTCCTGGCCTCTGTGTACCGGCCCTGCCAGAGCGCAACATAGCCAGCCCTATGTAGAGAGTATCCAAGCAGCCAGGCCGCTCCCCAATCAGTAAAGGTCTCTCTCTGAGTTCGTGCCAGCCAGACCGCTTCTTCCGTTGCCGCATATGCCGCTCGGAAGTCGTCCTTCGTAATTAGCGGGAGCAAGAGCATCCAGAGACCAGTGATAATGTACTGACTATCCTGTAGCCGTCGGGCCAGGGCGAGTCCTTGCTGGCAAGCCGCCTCACTGCGCTCGTCTTCCCGGAGCATGGCCAGCAGCCCTCCATATACTCCGAGCGCCCATGCGCGTGTGGTTGTCTCCATTCCTTCGCTGCCCTTGAGCACCTGCTCCAAAAAGTGCTTCCCCTCGATCAAGTAGACCTGCTGATAGCTGTACCCCCAAATCATCCAGAAGACACTGAGTCCTCCTGCTAACTTCAGTGCCGCCTCTCTCTCAGGTTGTTCCAGGAAGAGCTGCATCGCCGCTCGCCAGTTCCATTCTTCCCGAAGATACCTCTGGAGCCAGAGCTTTTGCCCGATTCCAAATGCCACTCTCTTGTTCGCTTCAGCCCAACTGAGATAGTACAGGGCATGTGCCAGCCGAACCGACTCCATCTCGCCGCGCTCCTGCAGACATTCCTGGCCAAATTCTCGGATCGTCTCTAACATCTGAATGCGTAGTTCCTCATCTTCCAACTCTCCGCGCAGAATTAAACTCTTGGCCAGCAGGGACGCGATGCCATCCAGGATGCCTGTTGGATCATCACCGAGGTTCCTATAGAGTCCCTCCACCGCCTCCAGAGTGCAGCCACCGACAAATATGCACAGTCTCCGAAAGAGTTGCTGCTCCTGCATGTCTAATAAGTCATAGCTCCATTTGATGGTATTGCGCAGGGTCTGATGGCGTACAGGAGCATCACGTCTCCCGGTGGTAAGCAACGTAAGGCGTTGCGAGAGGCGAGAAAGCAGTATATGCGGTGGCAAGAGCTTAATGCGTGCCGCCGCTAGCTCTAACGCCAGCGGCAAACCGTCCAGGCGGACACAGATTTCTGAGAGCGTACGTGCGTTATTCTTGTTCAGGCGAAATGTCCGCTGGTGCGCCTGCGCACGTTGTACAAAGAGTTTTACTGCCGCATTAGTAGCGATAGTATCTTCATCAGGCGCATTTTGTATGTCAGGTATTTCAAGCGGAGCCACAGAAAATTCATGTTCACCCTGGGTGTGCAGTGCTTCGCGACTGGTGACGAGCAGCTTGAGTTCAGGGCAAGCGCAAAGCAGGGCAGTGAGATAAGGAGCAGCAATGATTACCTGTTCGAAATTATCCAGCACCAGGAGCAGTTGCTTCTCACAAAGGTACGATTGTACCATCTCGAACATCGGGCGCTTGCCCGTTTGCTGCCCAAGCGTCTGCGCAATTGCCTGCATCACAAGTTCCGGGTCGCTGATTGCCGAGAGGGATACAAAGCAGATCCCATCAGAAAATAGCGCATGCGAATTGCTGGCTACTTCCAGAGCGAGGCGCGTTTTGCCGACGCCACCGGTGCCGGTCAAGGTGAGGAGCCGCACATCTGGACTGGCCAGCAGAGCGCAGGCGGCCTCTTTTGCCTCATCTCTCCCAATGATTGAGGTGAGTGCCATCGGCAATGAGGGAAAGTTTCCTTGTGGTTGCTTTGACGGATCGACCATTTCTCTACTCCACATATCAATATACTTCTATGCGCCGTTCCCAGAGGCGTTCTTTTACCTTATTTTTAACGTAGTAGTCCTGGCGCTCACTGAGCATTTCTCTCTCAAAAAGACTCTATTCTAACGATGCATTTCTCGCGAGTGTCGGATTATACTGCAAGTATATCACGCAATCCTGTCATTTGTCTCATGGATTACTGGATTGACTCAAAATGCTCATCCAACCACATATCTAAGGAGAAATCTGATTTCTATACGGTCCTCTACAATTTTCGTATGTTTTGTACATTTTTACATGTAGTGAGTATAGGAAGAGAAATTGCAGAATAAAGCAACACCGAACTGGAAGTTAGAAGCTGCCAGGCTTAAGAAACGCTGGAGCATTGTGTTTGCCTCTAAAAAGGCGGGTGTGAGCGTCAATACATTCAACCGTTGGGAACGAGGCTTACAATTGCCACAATTGGAGACACTCGACCAGCTATGCAAGTCCTTCGATATGTCTCCCGAGGAATTAGGCTTTGAAAATATCATTATTGCAAAGCGTAGGACAAAGGCGACGACACAGAATCAGACATCTACAGACAATTCAGTTGTAGATGAGCAACTTCCTGTAAATTCTGCTACCCAGGAAATGCCTGCTTCTTTTCCACAATTTCCACATTTCAGCAATGAATTCACTCCCTATGTCAAACAGATCAAGAAGGGCCTTAATGAGATAGATCAGGCACAAAAAAGTGACGTTACTGAGTACGGCGAGAGTCTATTGCGAAGGCAAGCGGTTACATTATTAGTCAGCACACCAGCAGTTGTATTTGGCCTGAAACAGGACAGGAGAGAGCAGCCCTTGCACTCTGATGAAATACTCTCGCTCAGTTCGATAAGCCTGCCTTTATGCTGGCAACTCTACTATGAGGGAGGCCTCTCAGAATTAAACCGCGTCCTCCCAGATTATATTACACAATTGTCAGCCCTGGCTCAACAGCCATCACGGCATCACAAGTGGGCAGCAAACCTGGCATCACAAACTCATCAACTGGGCTATCTCCTTGCCTTGCAGCGCCAGGACTTCGGAACCTCGCTCAAACATATACAGGAAGCAACGCGATATGGACAGGTGGCGGTAGATGTAAACCTGCAAGTTGCTTCACTGGCACGGAAAGCATATGTCTATTTCTGTTTGGATCGAGATAGACAGAGGCTTCAAGCATATCAGGAAGCGCTTCGTCTCTGCGATACCTGTTCACCTTTGCTGAAAGGCTACATCTACGCAGGTCTGGCTGAGACGCATGCTAGCTACAGGGACGATACTACGGCGCACGAATTTCTTAAGCTAGCACGCGATAACTATCCTGATCGTCCAGAAGACGACCCCGTCTACGCCTACACTCATTTTCGCTGGCCCACTTTTTACAATTTTGCCGGACAGGTGTATCTCCATTTGAACCAGTCCCGACAGGCGTGGGAAGCATTTGCCAATGTTGACCAGCTTGTCCCGGTTAGTGAGGAACCGTATCGTGTTGAGTTAGCGGTCAACCAGGCAGCGACTGCTCTGGCATTAGGAGAGCAAGAACAGAGCTGCGCACTCGTCGAAACCGCCGTAAAATCAGCCCGCGCCCTTGGGAGTAATCTGCGTTATGATGAGACCTACATGATCTATGAGCGCATGCAGGAAAAGTGGGGACAGGAGCCGCGTGTGAGAGCACTGGAAGATCTCTTCTATTAATGACACAGTTGAAAGAAACTACCGAAGAACGCGCGACTATGTTAAAATGCATGAAGAGCATCTATTATGCTCTTATCTAAATGTGTTGAAAGGTCGCAAGCGTTGAACGAAATGCAAGAATCGTTAGAGTGGCGTTCCGTGCTGGATGCAGTACTAAACGTCGATATCCGCACTCACCTGCCGGAGGTAGATCAGTCCGGCGTGGTCGCCTACACCGATGGGGCGTGTATCAAGAATCCGGGTGGTCCGGCTGGCTGGAGCGCCCTGCTCTGGGTGGCTGAAGATGTCGTAGATGGAAATGTCCGTGAAGGTGCGCCCTGCCTCGAAGTGTATGGTCATATCCCCAAAGCGCCAACTACCACCAACAATCGGGCAGAGATCGCCGCTGTCCTGGCTGTCCTCTCTATTGCCCCGCCCACACTTCCGCTTACCATCCATAGCGATAGCGAGTACACTATCAAGGTGGCGGAAGGAACGTATCAGATGAAAGCGGCTCTCCCCAACTTTTGATGACCAAATCCTGTAGAGCTAATAAGAACCGGGAAGGAGTCAAGGAGAAAAAGGGTGAGAAGGGTCTCCAGTGGTATTGCAAGGGTGTGCTCAGCAGGCCGGTTGCATCCTGCGATTGTCGTAAGCCGTGCAGGTCCGAGCTTCTCCCATCAACACGAGAACAGAAGGTCATCAGGCTCTGAGAAAGTAGAAAAAGCTAATTCTTGCCAGCAAGCGACATTGGGTTCGTCGAGCTAAGCTCATGCAGCATGCAACATGCGTAGACGCAGAAGATCAAGATTAGCCCGTCCATACATCTGGCGTTTGAGCAGTTTGAGTCTGGTAATCTGTCCTTCGACCTGCCCGGTACTCCAGGGCTCGGTGAGGGCGGATTGAACCGCTGGAAACTCTCTCTCTAAACCGATGCCGCAAAGCGCTGCAGTTCCTCATAGGGGCACTCTTTAGCCCTCTCCAGCCAGGGAAGCAGTGCTTCGCTTTTGCGCTCACGGATCATGCTCACAAAGTCTTGGCCGAGGGCAGAGAGAGACGAAAGGTGCCCACGGGATACGTGTCTGACTTCCCCACCTCGTCAGAGGGAAAGCTTCCCAACATCGTAGACGCTCAAAAGAAAAGACGGTACACTCCTCTTGAGATCGAAACAGTCATCCATTCCAAAAGAGGAG
>DAOTTD010000372.1:0-18002 GCA_034438015.1 Ktedonobacteraceae bacterium
TCAGCATCGCTTGCGCTCCCTGCAAGAACGCAAGTCCCGCACCGCTGCTCTCGCCGCTCCCTAGCTCTACGATGTCCTGACCGAACTCACCTGACGATGTGGGTAATCCATACACCCCCTCCCTGCCGCGCCGCCACCCCTTGTCCCTACTGCCGACCTCGTGAAGTCAATGGGATTGGGAGCAAGCCCTATCCCTACTGAAGGGATAGCTCATGTCACAAGCGGTTTGGTGTGGTTAGCGGGCCGTTACGGCAACATCATCCACGAAGAAGGATGTCGTCACGCTGGCGGATGCGGCGGTTCTGCCGCTGAAGACCAACGTCACCGCCTTACTGGCGGACGAAGCGAGCGCGCTGGTCGCGTCGAACGTGACCTGCTGCCATTGATTGTTCGCATTGGTGTTGCAGACATGTTGTACCTTGCCCACCACCTTTCCGCTGCTATTAAGCAACGAAACACTCAGCGAGTCCTTGCAACTCGTCGCGGTGCGATCTGTCTGCCCATCCCACCAGTAGCTCACCGACACATGTGACGAGCCGGTCGGCATGGTGAAGCTCTGACTGATGACATCGTTACAACTGCTGTATCCGCACAGATACGCGCTGTACTGACCGGAATGGGGATTAGTCGAATCGACCAGTTCATAGCCGGCAGCCGATGACTCCTGCCAGGGATCTACGCCATTCTCGAAGCCGCCGTTCTGGACCAGGGAGCCCGATGATGGGGGAGTCGGTGCGCTGGTCGCGGTTGGTGCAGGCGTATCGGTTGGCGCGGGCGTTGGCGTCGAGCCGGGCGTCGGCGTCGGCGTCGCTACATTGCCACCGGCGAGGTCACGCGCGATATTGTAGATGTCTGGTGAACCCAGGCCGCTCGCCTCGTCATAGCCCGCCGTAGCAGGATAGTAAAGGTTGTTCCCGCTGGTCACATCGTGGAATGGCGCGTATTGCTGCTTGGAGCTCGCCAGGCTATAGAACAACGGCGAGGCGAAACCGGCGCGATCCTTGCCCTGCTTCTGCAGGTACCCGTTGATCAACGCCAGGCTGCCGGCCCACAGCGGCGCGGCGGCGCTCGTCCCCCCAACTACAACGCTGCCGGTAGTGGGACAGCCCGCGGCAGTGACGGTGCAGTAGATGTTATAGCCCGTCTGTGGATCGGCATCCGCCGAGACATCGGGTACCTCGCGATTGCCATTGCTGTACTGGTTGCTGACGCCTGGCCCCGTCTGCCACGTTGGCTGCTTGAACAGGCTGCTGATGCCGCCGCCGCCGCCGGAGCCCTCGGGGCTCCGCTGCGTGTCGGTCGGGTCGCTCCAGACGCTCTCGCTGCCGTACGTCCCGTTGCTGGTCTGCAGATTCGTGCCGCCAACGCCGGTAATGTAGGGATCGCCGGCAGGTGAGTCAACGGCCAGGTTGGTGTCGTTGCAGTCATAGGCGCCGGAGTCGCCGGAAGCTGCGAACATGGTCATGCCCTGGGCCGAGCCCTGCTTGAAGATGTTGTCGAGCGCCTGCAGCTCGGAGTTGCCGGACTGCGTCTCGCATTCACCCCAGCTCGTCGTCATAACCTGCGTCTTATTGTCGGTGACGATCTTGTTGTAGGTGTCGTTGACGCCCTGCGTCGTGTTGAGTCCGATATAGACGATCTGCGCGGCCTGCGGCGCCATGGCATCGACGACTTCGATGTCGAGCTCGACCTCGATCGCGCCTGCACCCGCCGCCGTGGTCGCTCCATCTACCAATTGCGTCGTTACGTTGGGAGTGCCCAGGTTGTTGTTCTTCGCATACGTGGTGATGTCGCTCTGCTGAAAACCATCCAGCTCGAAGACCGCGACCGTCTGGCCACTGCCCTGAATGCTGGCCTGGTGGAGAGGATTCGCGTCATAGGCGCCCAACAGGTCGGTAGGACCGTAGCCGGCAAGCGGCTTAAGCGCGTGAGCGGCATGTTTATTGACGCTCTTCAATGTCGGGCCCGAGTTGAGCGGACGCAATTTGACACTGTTGTCCATACCACCGATAGAAAGGATGAGCGAAACAAGTTGCGACGGCACGCTGGGCGCGTTCGCATTGGCGTAGAACTGGCGCGGCCCGATCTTGTAGTTGTTGATCTTGACGCCAAAGGCGGTCTGGACCGTCGCGACGCTGGCCCGGGCGTCAAGGAACAGTCCGTTGGAAGCAACGTGGCTCACTGCGATACCCTGTCCGCGCAGGTAATCGATCACCTGCTGCTGTTGAGCAGCGGTGGGGGCGAACTCGGCGCCGAACTGCTGTGGAGTCAGGAAATGATGATAGAGGGATGACTCAGGGTTGTAGATAGCGCTCAGCAGGCTATCCAGCTCCTGCTGATTGCGCAGTTTCAACCCTATCGACAGATCGAGTTGTTGCTGCGCACTGGCGGTCCCTACGTAGCTGGCAGATTTCAGTAGGGGGACGGTCTGGCCACTGATGGGAACGTTCTGCTCGTTCCTGGCGTGGGCGATATAGGAAATACTGAAAGCTCCTACACCAACCACTATTACGGCTACAGCGGCAATTACAATTCTGGAAATCAAGCGCATGTAGTTCTCCAACATTACAAAGCACACAATACAAGGACAGTTGAAATGAGTCTATCGGGCACCGCTCTTCAGAGATAGAGCTCTATACAATGACTCATTAAAGATAAACGCGAACATACTGCGGCTTGGGGGAGTTATCGAGACTTTTTTACTTTTCAGAACGTAGTATAAGATGCTGACTCGAACACCTGTATGTAACGAATCAGTGGGCAAGTGAGACCTTTGCATGGGAGGGGAAATTCTTTATAATCTAATTAGCAACGGTAGTTATCAACACAGGAGCACCTGAAGCATGGAGAAAATCGCCTTCAAAGAGATCACCAAAAGGTATCCGGGGACTGAACGACCAGCCGTTAACGCCGTCTCATTTCAAGTCGAGGATGGAAGCACCTGCATGCTTGTAGGCACCTCCGGCTCCGGGAAGACGACGCTGCTCCGCATGGTCAATCGGCTGATCGAGCCGACCTCGGGCCAGATCGTGATCGAGGGCAAGAACGTTCTGACCGAGAATCCCATTCTGCTGCGCCGCCGCATCGGCTACGTGATTCAGCAGGTCGGACTATTCCCACACATGGATATCGCCGAGAATGTGCGCGTGACCGCTGAGATCGCCGGTGGCTGGACGAAACAGCGCCTGGCGGCTCGCGTCGATGAGCTGCTGGACCTGGTCGGTCTCCCTCCGGGCGAGTATCGCCATCGCTTCCCGCGCCAGCTCTCCGGTGGACAGCAGCAGCGCGTAGGGCTGGCACGGGCCCTGGCAACCGATCCAGCCATCCTGCTGATGGACGAGCCCTTCGGCGCCCTGGACGCCATCACGCGCGCGCGTATGCAGGATGAACTGAAGCGCATCCAGCGCGATGTGCATAAGACAATCCTGTTCGTCTCTCACGATATCGAAGAGGCGTTCAAGCTCGGCAACCAGATCGCGGTCCTGGACGAGGGCAGGCTGCTCCAGCTCGGCACGCCGATCGATCTGCTGGCGCATCCGGCCAACACATTCGTGAGTAAGCTGGTGGGTGCCGATAGCATCCTGCGCCAGTTGGAGTACCTGCCGGTCACCGATGCCCTGGATAACAAGCCAGAGGCGGTCTCGTCGGCCCATTGGGGAGATGTCCCAACATGCCCTTCCGATGCTACTTTGCTCCAGGCCATGTTGAAGCTCCTCGAAACCAACGCCCCCGCCCTCTCAATATCTGACAACCAGGACCATCGCGAATACATCACCCTCGCCAGCATCAATCGCGAAATCACCAGTCTACGCGGTAAAGAGACTACCCGTGCTGAGACAACCATTTAAGCCTGGGAGGTTACGCTCTCACACGTGTACAGCGCATACAGGAAGTAAAAAAAGAGGGTGACAGGAGAGGACTGTCATGAACCACTGCCGGAAGATCCGGCGTGGCTTGTAGATCACCATCGACCGAGACAACGCCTGTTCCGTTGTCTCTCCGGTGCCACGATAGGCTGCATGACGGCAGCCCGTTGGTAGCTGGCCCAACATTTTTACACAGCAAGGCCATTCGTTGCTGAAACCCGTATGTTGTTGAACGTGCAAACCGTTGGCTCTCCGCTACCAGAGAGTGTCTAAGCATTGATAGCATAGCAAAAGCGGTGGAGTAGTGCAACAACGCACAAGAAAGGACAGTGAAGAGAGTGGATACATTCACGACAGTGGCAGCGACGATCGGAGCGGAGTACCGCGTCCGACTTTCATTCCTCACCTGGCTGAAGCCGTAGGGCTTCCTGAAAGGAAACCGTGTGAATTATTTACTTAATCCGCTACACTACGATCTAAGCGATCAGAGCAGCGTTCCCAACCTGCTGCTCCAGCATCTCAGTATCGTTGGCACCAGCATGCTCATCTCGCTCATCATTGCGCTCCCTTTGGGGCTACTCGTAGCGCGCTACCGCCCCCTCTACCTGCCGGTGATAACAACTACGGGCCTGCTGTACACCATTCCCGGTCTCGCCCTGCTGGCCTTCCTGGTGCCGGTCACAGGGTTGAGTTCCGCAACGATCATCATTCCGCTCGTTGTGTATACTCAACTCGTGCTGATCCGCAACACCGCCGCCGCCGTTAATGGCATTAACCCGCTCTTGCCCGAGGTGGGACGGGCGATGGGGATGAATGGGCAGCAGATGCTGCTGCGCGTCACGCTCCCCCTGGCACTGCCGGTGATCATAGCGGGCATACGCGTGGCCACCGTTACCACCATTGGCATCGCAACTCTAGCGTCGCTGGTAGGTCAGGGAGGGCTGGGCGATCTTATCTTCACGGGCATTCAGAACCAGAACTTCGATCAGGTCGTTGCTGGCGCTATTGTGATTGCGCTGCTGGCCATCTTCTTCGATCTCGCCCTGCTAGGCATACAGATAGCGCTCAACCGTGGACGTGGCGCCGTCTCGGTCGCATAGGAGTTCACAGTTATGGACAAGTTATATCAGTTTATCATTAATCCGAGCAACGACTACCTGGGCCATAGCATTGCCTACATCGAGCTCTGCCTGGTCTCCATCGTACTGGCTGTTGTCATCGGTGTTGTGCTCGGCATTGCGGTCTCGGGCAATCCCTTACTGGCCTTTGTCGCGGTCAATGTTAGCGGGTTGATGCGCGCCATTCCGGTTATCGCTTTCCTGGTTGCCGTCCTGCCATACCTGGGCCTGGGATTTCTGCCGGCGCTGATCGCGCTCACTGTTTTGGGCATCCCGCCCATCCTGCTCAATACCTACACGGGCATTCGCGGCATCGATCCGGCCACGATCGACGCGGCCAGGGGCATGGGTATGACCCAGCAACAGATCATTACGAAAATACAGGCGCCGCTGGTCCTCCCCATTATCGCAGCTGGCGTGCGCACCTCCGCCGTCCAGGTGATCGCAACGGCCACCCTTGCGGCTGTAATCGGCGCGGGCGGCTACGGAGAGTATATCTTCTCCGGTCTTTATCAGCTTGATAATATCCAGATTCTGGCTGGCGCTATACCTGTTGCCATTCTGGCGCTCATAGCTGAGGTTCTGCTCAGCCGGTTACAGCGCATCCTGACCCCCAGAGGGCTGCGCATTCAGACCATTTCGTGACGTAGCGTTGTTATAGTAGTGAGGATGATGAAAAATCATCCATAGTTGCTCAGGCGACGTAATGCGAAAGGAACGTCGTTCTGAAATCCAGATAGCACGTAGCAAAAAACAGTGCAGAGAAAACGCGTGGAATCTCTGTTCCTGTTTCTCGCAAGCAATTAGTACAAGGAGTAGTTTATGTCTACGGTTTTAGGTACGTTGCGGACAAAATCGTTCGCCTTGCTCGTCATTATTTCACTCGTCGTACTGGCCGGCTGTGGCAGTTCCAGCACAAGTACAGGCAGTGGTAGCTCTTCAGGAGGAAACCCGAACAGCAGCATCCACCTGACGGTTGGTGGCAAACTCGATACCGAGGCGCAGATACTGACCTCGCTCTACGCGCAGGTGCTGGAGCACGCGGGCTTCCGGGTGACGGAAAAGCCCAAACTTGGTACGAATGATATCGTGTTCAACGCGATTACCAGGGGCGATATCGATCTCTATCCCGAATTCACGGCAACTGGCCTGGCGAGACTTGGGGTCAAGACGACCCATAGCGTCGAACAGGACTACCAGGCCGTAAAAGCTGGCTACGAGAAAAATTACAAGATCACCTGGCTCGACCTGTCGCCGCTTAACGATACCTATGGCATCTGTACCACCAAAGCCAATGCGACCAAATACAATGTCACAAAGGTATCCGAGCTCGCGCCCCTGGCCTCTAAACTGACGATCGCCACGCCGCCCGACGGCCAGAGCGATCCCAATGTGCTTCCCGGCCTGAAGCCTACCTACGGCTTCACCTTCGGCAGCACCAAAGTACTTGACGCCGCTATCACGTACTCCGCCGTCATGCAGGGCCAGGCGCAGTTCAACATCTGCTATACCACCAGCGCGCTGATCACCAAGAATAATTTTGTCCTCTTACAAGACGACAAAAACCTGTTCCCGAACTATCAGGTAGCGCCTATTGTGCGCGATGCTACCCTGAGCAAAGCGCCTGGCATCGCCACCGCCCTCAATAAGCTGGCCCCCTACCTGACTTCTACGGTGAGCAGCCAGTTGCAATTGCAGGTCATCAACGGAGCCACTCCGCACGATGTAGCCCTAAAGTTCCTCCAGAGCAAGGGGCTTGCCTAAGCGCTTTTCAGGACAATGTGGGTGGCCGTCAATCTGTTGCAGCCACCCATCATCGTAGGGGCCTGCTCAACGCTTTGGTGTACTGGTAGGCATCACAGCAGGCGTCACGGGCCAGGGCACAAAGATAATCGTCGGCGCGGGCGCTACCGTCGGCAACGGCGCTATCGTGGGTGTTGGCGTTGGGGTGGGCGTCGGCGTCGGCGTCGGCGTTGGCTTGGGCGTGGGTGTTGGTTTAGGCGTCGGCGATGGCGTCGGAGTGGGTGTACTGCTCGTCGAGAGGATGACGGAGGGCATAGCGCGCCCGAAGAGGGTATAGCTGAGCGACAACGCCGTATTCCTCATAGAATCGACCAGCGCCATTGCGAACTGGACAGCGGAAAAATTCGCCACCACCGCAAAAACTTCCGCACGCGTAATGACCTTCCCCAACATCTTCCATAGAATATCCGCCAGAATGCTCTGCTCGTTGCTATCCTTCAGCAGCGCCTGCACATCGACGGCGCACTGCTGGGCATACATCTGCACCAACTGTACATCCTGTACATTCTGCAATACCTGGGTATAGTCTCCAACCAGCGTGGGAAAATCCTTCATCGTTGCGCTCAACGCCAGCACTTCGGCCAGCGTCCCCGGTGCCAGCAGACCCACGACGGCTCCACTCGTGCGTCGTCCAAACAGATCGAGCAGGAGATCAAGAATGTCCAGGGTCACCGCGCTGCTATCTACCGGTGAGAGCGTGAGCGTCAGTTGCTGGCCTGGACCCGACATCATCGCCTGCAACTTGAGCGCTTCATAGTGGTCTGCGGCATTCTGCTGATCGAATGGCAACGTATATATGGGGGGCAGCAAGGAGATCTTATCGTAGAATGTTGCCGTCACCAGATCGTTCGCCGGATCTGCGGCGCTCACCGCTATACCATGCGGCGTCGATGCGGTCTCGATACCATACCATAGGAGGCTCCCGTTCTCCAGGTGAAAGGTAGCCCGCCCCGGATTGCTCAGATCGTCGGAGGCCGCCTGGAGAAACGGCGAACTGAAGTTGATGGTCGAGAACGTCAGGGTGTAGGCAGGACTGGTGGGAGAACTGGCAGGATACGCAGCAGTGCCACCAAGGGTCCCCACGCAGACAGTAAACAGTAGCCAGGCGATTCCCATCAGCTTTACATAGCTCACACGCCCAACAGAAAGCCCTGCGGACGACAATATTTTTCTATCTTTCATAGAAATTGTCCGTCATATCTGGTCCCAATCGTTATCATCGTCGTCATCGTCATCGCCCGCTCGACGCCCGTGCAAGAGTGGAAGGGACTGCACTTTCTGCCGCAAATAGTATATGATCTTACGCACCCGCTCGACGCCCGTCTTAAGAGTGAACCCAGGCAGCGGCCCGGTCTGGTCCTCGTCGGGTTGCGCAACGTTTCGTTGCTGATAGCGTTGGTAGTAGGCAAAACCCATTGCCCCCAGTACGATCAGGGCACCGCTGATCACTATAATAAGCAGGATCATTGGCACCGGCGAACTGGCGGGCGGTGCCACGGCACGCATGGGCAGGTTCAGCGTATCGGGCGGATTCTGCCTGCTCTTGATGGCAGCTATCACCGTCGCCTCGGCGAATGGATTGGGCGTCGGTAGCAGGAGCACTCCTCTATCCACGACCAGCAGCTCGCCCACCATGCGCTGCGGATATGTGGTATCACGGTAGACATGGGCCCCCTTGCTGATGAAAGTGAAGCTCCACCTGCCACCCGGCGCAATCGTGGGCGATGAGAAGCTGCCGTCGTCCGCGCTGATCGTGTAGTTGCTAGCAGGAAGCGCCTGATTGACGAAAACAACGGTATCGTTTACGTGCAGCGTCAGAAAGTCTGGAAAAAAGCCTGGCGCCTGTGACAATCCATTGATCTGTACCGTGATGGTGTCGCCGCGTACAGGCGAGACGGCCAGCACGCGAGAAAAAGGCAGCGCAAGGACTGCTGCCACTATGCATCGGAAGAGACACACAGAGATATATGCAAGCCGCCTGCCACCCACGCTGGATATCATCCCATCCTCACCTCGTGTCATGACTTCTTGCTCCTGCCTCTCAATAGCTACACTTTCATGATACAGTAGAGGACAAATTGCACCGGAATCTGGAACACTTATTATTAAGCTGCGCACAAAACTTGAGAACAGGATAGCAACACAGAGCGCTTATGCCCTTTTCACTGAGGTGTTTTGCTCCCTGATGGCCCTCAACGTAGATATATGGTATAGTCACAGAGTCTGAAGTTCGTTCCACATACTCACCAAGGAGAAACCCATGCTGTGCTCCTGTCATTTGCCGAATAGCCCGACGCTTTTCTGCATTGGCGTCGAGCGCTTCGACCTGTCCGAAGCGCTGCAACGTCGCAGCGTCCATATCGCCGTATCCGTCATAACCGAATTAGGAGGCCACTGATGATTGAGCGCCCTGCCTTCACGATCGAGGAGTGGAGCATCCGTGAGAAGGGACTTCACCTCGACACCCTGGCGCAGACCGAGTCTATTTTCGCCCTTTCCAATGGACACATTGGACTGCGAGGCAACCTGGATGAGGGAGAGCCGCACGGCTTCCCCGGCACCTATTTGAACTCCTTCTACGAGCTACGTCCTCTGCCCTACGCAGAAGGCGGATACGGCTATCCCGAGTCCGGGCAGACAGCCATCAATGTCACCGACGGAAAACTCATCCGTCTCCTCGTCGACGACGAACCCTTTGACGTTCGCTACGGCGAGATCCAGACCCACGAGCGGGAGCTCGACCTGCGCAACGGGGTGCTCCGCCGCAGCGTCTGCTGGACCTCTCCCGCGGGGCACTCGGTCAAGGTATCATCCTTACGGATGGTATCGTTCACCCAGCGGGCTATCGCAATGATCTGCTACGAGGTCGAGCCGCTTGAGGCTCCGGTGCGTATCGTTGTGCAGTCGGAGCTGGTCGCCAACGAAGCACTTCCGACCCTTGGTAACGACCCGCGGGTGGGCGCCGCTCTCGCGTCCGCGCTCGAGTGCGAGGAGATCTGGACTCAGGGCACCGTCGGGCTCATGGTCCATCGCACGCGGGTCAGTGGCCTACGCATCGGGGCGGCCATGGACCACTATATCGAGGGACCAGCCGAGATGGTTGTCACGTCAGAAAGCTATCCCGATATTGTCCGTGTGGCCATCGCCGGGCGACTGAAGCCTGGCGAGCGGCTGCGGATCGTCAAAATCATCGCCTACGGCTGGTCGAGCCTGCGTTCACGGTCTGCGATCCTCGATCAGGTCATGGCCGCGCTGTCCGCCGCGCGCTTGACCGGCTGGGAGGGCCTGTTCGCTGAGCAGCGGGCCTACATGAACGACTTCTGGGCGAGTGCGAACGTCGAGTTGGAGGGCGACCCGGAGATTCAACAGGCGGTACGCTTTGCGCTCTTCCACGTTTTGCAGGCGGGAGCACGTGCGGAGCGCCGCCCGATCGCGGCGAAAGGGCTGACGGGCCCCGGCTACGACGGCCACGCCTTCTGGGACACGGAGATCTTCGTCCTGCCAGTACTGGCGCTGACCCTCCCGCGCGCCGCCGCCAACGCACTGCGCTGGCGCCACCTGATCCTCGGCGAGGCGAAGGAACGTGCGCGCCAGTTGGGGCTACGCGGGGCCGCCTTCCCATGGCGGACCATCCGAGGGGCAGAGTGTTCGGGGTATTGGCCAGCAAGCACCGCCGCATTCCATATCAACGCGGATATCGCCTACGCCGTGGCCTTCTACATCGAGGCGACCGGCGACACCGCGTTCGAAGAGGAGGTGGGCCTCGAGTTACTCGTCGAGACGGCGAGGCTGTGGCATTCCCTCGGCACTTACAACACCGCTACCGACCAGTTTCGCATCGACGGCGTCACTGGACCCGACGAGTACAGCGCTCTTGCTAACAACAACGTCTATACCAACCTCATGGCCCAGCACAACCTGCGCTGGGCGGCAAGGGCAGCGCAGCGCCATCCCGAGAAGGCACGCGCCCTCAGCGTGACTCCCGACGAGGTCGCTGGCTGGCGCGAGGCGGCTGAGAAGATGCTTATCCCGTACGACGAGCGCCTGGGAGTGACCCCACAGGCCGAGTCCTTTACCGAGTTCGCCGTGTGGGACTTCGCTGGCACTACGCCGGACCAGTACCCTCTGTTCCTACACTTCCCGTACTTTGACCTCTATCGCAAACAGGTCGTCAAACAGGCCGACCTCGTTCTGGCGATGCTGGTGCGCAGCGACGCGTTCACGCTAGAGCAGAAGGCGCGCAACTTCGCGTACTACGAGGCGCTGACCGTGCGCGACTCCTCGCTGTCGGCATGTGTACAAGCCATCCTCGCCGCCGAGGTGGGCCAGCTCCAACTCGCCTACGACTATCTGGGTGAGGCGGCGTTCATAGACCTGCACGACCTGGCGCACAACGTGCACCAGGGGGTCCACATGGCTTCACTGGCAGGGACCTGGATGGCGCTGGCCTTAGGGTTCGGTGGCATGCGCTTACAAAAGGGCTCACTCTCCTTCGCGCCGCGGTTGCCGGATGCGTTGGAACGGCTCGCCTTCCACCTCCAGTTCCGTGGCAGCCGTATGCGCATCGAGGTGGGAGCGACGGAAGCGACGTACCGCTTGCTCGACGGCTCGCCGCTGCGGGTGCGCCATTACGGCGAGGAGATCCTCCTGTCCGTGGATGGGGTGGTCAGTCGGCCCATCCCGGACATCCAGCCAGGGCCGCGACCTACCCAGCCTGCGGGGCGCGCACCAGCCCCACGCGGAGCGCGGCCCACAATAGCTCCGGTATGAGTGGACACGCGGGTGCCGTGGCACCCGCGTTCGCTGGCAAGCCCAGGTGATGTTGAATAACTGTCTTGATGTCAGACGGGTCGTATCATGGAGATGCCGGGTGCTTCTACAGCCGAGACGTGGGAACGATGCGCCGCTTCTGCTGCTAGTATGATGCGGGATTGAATTATCCTGAGCGCATCAAAGGATGGTATAATTTGTATGGGGGTGGGGCAGGCTTCTTATTAAGTGGAGACCGAGACCGCCCAGGACCTCACGGCGTTCCTGCAACCGTATATGGACCTCATGAACTTTGATATGCGTGCCATCTACGGGCTTGACTATGAACAGCACATGCAGACCCTCCGTGAGGCTGGTCGTCCCGTCAGGGAAGTAGCCTGGCCTGCGGATCACGGCCTACCTCCAGCTTACTTACGTTTCAGAAAGGCAGATCAAGAGTCGAGAAACCGGTTCCTGACTGCTGATACTTGAATGAAAGGAGAGCAACATGCCAGAAAGCGTGTACAAGCTGACCGAGCTGGTAGGGACCAGCAACGAGTCGTGGGAGAAGGCGGCTGCAGTCGCCATCGAGACAGCTTCACAGACCTTGCGAAACATTCGGGTCGCCCGCATTATCGAGCAAGACGTCCATGTCGAGTCTGGGAAGCCTCTTACCTACCGCGTGAGATTGGAGCTCTCGTTCAAGTACGAGGGCGGCTCATGATCAGTTGCCAGGTGCCCGAGAGGACATCTGGTCTGGCGATTGCCAGAGAGGGGTCCTTATAAGGATCGATATCATGGCAAACTGGCTTTCGTCGTTACAGCAAGACCGGACCAGGGGGAACTTCCCCCTGGTCGTTGTTGTGAAACAGGAACTTGTATGGGTAGCTACTATTGTGTACAGATATTACAGTTGAAGCCAGCAGCTTCCAGCACTGAATTCGAGGCCCTTATGCGAGCACGAGTTGTAGAAATGGGGCGCTGGATACCTGGCGTGTTAACCTTCTCGCTGCTACGCGCTCATCCCCCCGAAGATGAAGAGACGGTGCGCTATATTATGACGCTTACCTTCACCAATCCCGAAGCATATGCGTATTGGCGCCAGGTCGAGGACGAGGCACCCACATATTGGCCCCTGCTTGCGTCCACCCTGCACAAATGCGAACAACTCGCTACGCTCGTCGACGAACACGAGGGCACGATGATCACGCAAGAGACGCTCAACAGCGATAAATGAGCGTTCACCTTTCACCCTTCACCATTTGTACCCTGATATCAGGGAGCTCCGGCCCTAAACCTCCCCTCCACATCATCCGATAGAAAACGGTAGAAGCACATATTCAAATTATCTTTGTACCTCTTCAGTAGGGATGGGGCTTGCCCCCATCCGGCCCAGGAGCTGTGTGGCGGGGACCCGGATGGGGGCAAGCCCCATCCCTACTAGATCATGAGTAGTAATTGAAAGTCAGGAAACCATGCAAAAGCAAACCAGTAAAAATTCTTACGTGACGCGGGAACCTTTTAACCGACCACCACGCATCCTGCTCTCACCACCGCAGGATACGATAGAAATTCCTCCTCCCCCCACAAAGGAGGAAATACCTCCGTCAACGGGATGGTGGCAAATAACTATCGCGCTCATCATGATCACCTCTCTGCTCACAGTCTATCTTGTTGTCAATCATGCTCCATTTCAACAGGTTGCTATGCTCATACCACTGGCAATTATGTCGGTTCTGAGTCCTGTAGGAAGCATTGTTGCGGGAGCGAAAAAAAAGAAAACGATCCAGCAAAAGAATCGCGCAAATAAAAAGACATACAAAAATATACTCGTGCAGATACGCGAGCAGTTACAAAAATATGCCGATGAGCAGCGCCAGATCGCACTGCTCTCCAATCCAGCCCCCGAGACGCTGGAGGCGCGCATCAAAGAGCGCTCACGCCTGTGGGAGAGACGCCCCAACGACCCCGATTTCCTCGCCGCGCGCGTAGGCATCGGTCGCACCCCCTCAACAGTAAAAATCACTAATGTACCGGTCAATTCGATCGATCCCGCCAGCGAAGAGGCGCGCGCCCTGGCACACGATTTCGTCACAATCAACAATATGCCCTGCACTATCGCCATCTCGAAAGTGAAGTCGCTCGGCATCTCAGGCGCGCGGCAAAACGTCGCAGCGTTCGTGCGCTCGCTGCTCTGCCAGATCGCGTGTGAGCATTCGCCGGAAGATGTGCGCTTCCTGGCCATCCTCCCCACCTCGCAGCAGCACGACTGGGACTGGCTTAACGAGCTGCCCCATACCGAGCCTCTGAGAGGATGCAAGCTGCCCCGACTGACCTCTATAGGGGAAGATGAAGCAGACAAATTATTAAGCTTTTTGCTGGAAGAATTAAGCCAGCGTGCCTCGCGCCAGGCCGAAATTGCCGCGACGGGGACGAACACCTCTTCACAGTCTGTAGCCCTGCCCCACCTCGTGGTCGTTATCCACGACTATATGGATGTTTACAAGCATCCAGCCCTGACCAACGCTTTTAAGCTGGGAGAAGAACTGGGCGTATCGATTATCTACCTGGTTGCCCAGGAACAGGCGGTACCCAGCGAATGTCGCGGCATCGCAGCCCTGACGGAAGAGGGCGTGCTGAACTACGCGGCCATAGGCGAGGCAGGCGAGAAGCTGGAGAACGTTCGCTGCGATACGCTCGACCTTATCCAGACACGCGTTATTACGCGCATGTTGGGCAATATCCAGATAAAGGATAACGGCTCCGACGAAAACGATCTGCCAACGAATGTGCGCCTCCTGGATCTCGTCGAACTGCCCTATGCCGATCAACTAAACGCGGAAAAGTGGTGGGAGCAACCGCGCTTCGGCATGCTGCGCGTTCCCATAGGCATGGGACTCAATGGTCCCATCTGGCTCGATCTCAACGAAAACGTCCACGGGCCGCACGGTATCATCGCCGGCACGACCGGTTCGGGCAAGAGCGAGCTGCTCCAGTCGATCATCGTCGGACTGGCGATCACCCATCACCCACACCTTGTCAACTTCGTCCTCGTCGACTTCAAAGGTGGCGCGGCTTTTAAGCCCTTTGAAAAAATCCCCCATACCGTCGGCATGGTAACAGACCTGAGCGGCAAACTTACCGAGCGCGCGCTGGTCGCCCTCAAGAGCGAGCTGCGGCGCCGCGAGCATGTCCTGAGCTCTGTCAACGCCAAGAAGATCTCCGAGTACATCCAGATGCGCGCGCAAGATCCATCGATGGAGCCCCTGCCGCACCTCTTTATCGTCATTGATGAGTTTGCCGAACTGGCCAAAGAGCATCCGATCTTCATGGAAGGACTGGTCAGCGTCGTGCAGAAAGGTCGTAGCCTGGGCGTACATCTCATCCTCGCAACGCAGAAACCAACCGGCTCCGTGAACGCCAACATATGGTCGAACCTGAAGTTCCGCATCTGCCTGCGCGTGGCCTCGCTGCAGGATAGCCGCGATATGCTCGGACGCTCGGAGGCCGCCCTTCTGCCGGGCTCTATTCCAGGACGCGCCTACTTCCAGATCGGTAGCGAGACATTCGATCTCTTCCAGAGCGCGCGTATCTCCCTGGAGGCGCGTGTGCTCAATGAGAACGCCGCGCAGAAGTTAACCAGCGGCATCTCACAAGAGGTGACAGATATGCAGGTCTTGATGGATATGATAGAGCCCTACACGGCGACGGTGGGAGAGCAGCTCTTCAAACCCTGGCCCGCGCCCCTGCCACACGCTATCGGGCTAAATGAGGTCGAACAGCGGTCGAGAGTCCCCAGAGGGATAAACCAACCGTTGTATGGCTGGCTGAACTGCCCGGTAGGGCTGATGGATCTGCCCGCGGAGCAGAAACAGGAACCCTGGTTCATCGATATGGCACGGCAAGGAGGACACGTCCTGGTTGCCGGCGCTTCGGGCGCGGGCAAGAGTGTCTTCTTACGCACACTCATTATGTCACTCGCGCAAACACATACGCCATCGCAATTGCACTTCTACCTCATCGACTTCGGCGGTCAGGCCCTGCGCGCCTTCGAAAAGCTCCCCCACGTCGGGGGACTCTACAATGAGTCCGACGATGACTATATCCGTCGTCTGCTACGCAAACTCAATGGCATCATTGAGGAGCGTAAAGAATTTTGTATGACTAATCAGATCGACGACTTCCTTGCCTATCAACGCAAGCGCCAGGAGAATCCTCTGCTCTCCGAACTGCCAGCGGTCGTGCTGGTCATCGATCGTTTTATCGACTTCAAGCAGGCATACGATAGAGAAATGGAGCTCCTGCTCTCTATTGCGCGCTACGGACGCACCTATGGCGTCTACCTGGTGCTGAGTGCGGACCGCCCGGTCGCCATCCCCATGCAGTTGATGAGCCTGATCGAGCTGCGTATCGGCCTACGCGTGGTAGAGTTGAGCGATTCACTGATCCTGCTCGGCAAGAACGACGCGGGCCATATTGATCCAGCCCTGCCCGGACGCGGCTACAAACGCGGCAAAACGTTGGAGGAGGTCCATGTTGCGCTGCCATTCGATAGCGAAGATGACGATGAACGGTCGCGTCTCCTGGATGAATGGACGACCACTATGGCGCGCACGCTCAAGGTGGACAAGCTGCACAAAGCACAGCCCATTCGCCTGCTCCCGGAGTATGTACGCGCGGACTACTTCTTGATGGACATCATCTCCAGTATCAGTATGCAGCAGAAAACGGAACCCGCTATGGTCCCACAAATCCGCCTGGGGATAGAGGATTTCTCGCTCAGTCCTATCTCGGTGGAGCTCAATAACGATATGCCGCACATGATCGTTGTGGGGGGTCCGGGCAGTGGCCGCACAACGGTACTGCAGACCTGCCTGCTGATGCTGTCAAGCCCCAGTTATAGAAATGCAAAGATCGTACTGGTCGATTTCCGACGCGGTTCACGCCTTTTCCGCCGCCTGCCAACCGTCTGGGCGTACGCTGACACGGAACAGCGCCTGATCGCCGCAGTGGATACGTTGAAGCAGGAGCTACGCACCCGTGTTACACAGATGCAGGAAGAGCTCAAACGCATGGAAGAGGAGGATGACGACCTCTCGACCCTACAAATGGACCCGATTATCATTGTGATCGATGACTACGAGCAGCTCGGAGCCTTGATGAAGAATCCATTGCTCGATCTTAAAGAGTTCTTGCTCCAGGCGCGCGATCTAAACCTCCACATCATAGTGGCGGGGAGTCCAGCCGATATTATGCGCAGCGATGCGCTATTGCAACAGGTTCGCGCCTGCCGCCAGGGTTTGATTTTAGGTGCTGACCCGAATGATCCGCAGATACTGGGCGTGCGTATGAGCGATCTTCCACCCGGACGAGGAAACCTGGTGCGTAGAAACCAGCGTAACCTGATCCAGGTTGCCCACCTCGCATCCAACAATATGCTCCCATGGGTCACACGTTTGATCCAGGCGTACGCCGCCTTTACTCCGCCAAAGCTGCCTGCTGCTGCGAACGCTGTTCCTTCTGAACCACCGGTAACTAAAGCCGCTCACTCTAAGCGTGCAACAACCAGGACCGTCCGGTCAAAGCGCGCAGCAATAGCCGAAGCTCCTCCCAGCATTCAGCGGGGAGTAGAGCCTCTGGCAGTCTAAACATCGCCCCCTTTTAGAAAATGAGAGGTGCGATATTGCTCTATAATGAGCGGTCGGCATTGTCGAACTGGTCGGCGGTCTGATAGATATGCCGACCAATGTCGTTCCCCCAGTTTTGCAGACTGTACGCGCTCTGCGTCCAACCTTGCAGAAGTTCATCGTAACGGGCCCGGCTTACGCCGACCCAGTCGCCCTCCATCTGGGCCGTTAAATTTTGCAGCTCAGGGATCAACTGATTGCGCATGTAGTCGTTGCACTGTATAAAGCGGCTCCCAGTTGCCGCATGAGATCAGTATTGACATGAATGGTGCCCATGCACATCTCCTAAGTAATTCAGAATAGTCATAGCACGAAGAATGCCTGCGCTATGACTATCAAACTTTCTACAAACATAGTGGAAAATACAGGTCCTACAAGGTGCGGTCCGCCTGCTCAAACTGATCAGCGGTGTTTTGCAGGTGACGACCCAGATCTTCTCCGATCTGAGCAATACGATCCGTTGATGTCCTCCAGTCCTGGTACAACTGATCGAAGCGATACCGGCTCTGCCCTTGCCAGTCGTTTTCAAGCTGACCCGACACATTCTGGATCTGTGGCTGGATATTGTTCGCAATGTTGTCGTTGAGATTGACAAAGAGCTGACCAAGCTGGCGCAGGAGATCAGTGTTAATATGAATGGTTGCCATAAAAAACGGTAGTGACCCTGTTAAGAGGTGGTAGGAACACGGGAGGTCAACACTTCCAGGAACGACCAGAGATGGTCCGTCAGCCCCAGAGCCATGGCCGGAGACTGCTGTCGATACCGACGCACTCCTTGC
>DAOTTD010000373.1:0-10404 GCA_034438015.1 Ktedonobacteraceae bacterium
CTCTACAACTGGTCGGCCATCGCCTCCCAGGTCGCTTTGACCTACACTGCCTCCATTGTCGTCGCTTTGGCTGCCCAGCAAGCTGGCCGTCCTGACCTCATCCGTTCCCCCAAGCGCGTCTTAGCTCGTCTCTGGGAGAAAAGTGAGTTATGAAATGCCCTCACGCTCAAGAAAAGGCACGTTTCTATGGCAACACCAGAAGAACGCATCACAGCGCTAGAACGAGCACAGCAGAATACCGACCAGTTTTACAAAATATCGCATACGAATTGACAATGGTCAAAGGACTCACTGTTGATCAGATCAGTATCACGCAAGAATTGAAACAGAATATGAGCGATGTTATTTGGAATTCCATATCGGCTTTCTGCCGATTGAGAACTTGCTCTATAATAACTTGATCATTAGATGCCACGAAGTACCCTCTTTCGTCAAGGTATTTTTTACCTAATTTCTTCTATCAACAATATAACATACGTTGTACATAAATCAACTTCATCTCATGCTCAAGAAGCCTATATATACCACCACCCATTGACTTGATATAAAAGACACATAAGGTAATCTCACTCTCCCTTATCACCATCATAAACAAAAAGCAGTACAATAGTGTCACAAAAAGGCTAATCAAGTTGAGTGCAACAAATAAACACAACAGAAATTGTTGTCGAGAAACATTATAGAAGTTTCGCAATGGGAAGACCGAGTAAAGCGAACTCAGAAGCCAGTCCAACCCCAAATACAATAAGGTATTCTAGCGGCTCGACTTCTTACCCACTACGCACATGGAACAAGGCGAAATAATTTCGCCCCGCACAGCGAAAAAGAGGGAATAAGCACATCAATATGAGAGGACCTATTCCCCTTAACCGGCCCCACAGGCCAAACGAAACGCGCCCTATCCCTTCAGCCACCGCGCGACTTCAGGCGCGAAGTAGGTGATGATCATATCTGCTCCGGCGCGGCGGATGCTTGTGAGCACTTCGGTGACGATGCGCCGTTCGTCGATCCAGCCGTTCTGGGCGGCGGCCTTGATCATGGAGTACTCGCCGCTCACGTTGTAGGCGGCGATGGGCAGGTCGCAGCGGTCGCGCACCTGGCGAATGACGTCGAGGTAGGACAGGGCTGGCTTGACCATAACGATATCGGCCCCCTCGGCGATGTCCAGTTCGACCTCGCGCAGCGCCTCGCGGGCGTTGGCGGGGTCCATCTGGTAGGAGCGCCGGTCGCCGAACTGCGGCGCGGAACCGGCGGCCTCGCGGAAGGGTCCGTAGAAGCCCGAGGCAAACTTGGCGGAGTAGGCCATGATGGGCGTCTGCTGAAAGCCTTGCTCGTCCAACAGGGTGCGGATTGCGCCGACGCGGCCATCCATCATGTCGGAGGGCGCGACGATATCCGCTCCGGCCTCGACGTGCGAGAGGGACATGTTCCCCAGCAGCTTCAACGTTTCGTCGTTCAGAACGGTGCCGTTGTGGATGACGCCGCAGTGCCCGTGACTGGTGTATTCGCACAGGCAGACGTCGGTGATCACCAGCGTGTCAGGCGTCTCGGCCTTCAGACGACGGATTGCCTGCTGGATAATGCCCTGCTCGGCGTAGGCCTGCGAGCCGACCTCGTCCTTCTCGTTGGGGATGCCGAAGAGCAGGACGGCTGGTATGTCCAGGTTCGCGATGCGCTCCGCCTCACGTCCCAGGTGCTCCAACGGCCACTGCATAATTCCGGGCATGGCGGAGATCTCGTGCGGCTCGTCGATGCCTTCCGCGATAAAGAGCGGGTAGATGAGCTGTTCGACGTTCAGGTGCGTCTCGCGCACCATGCCGCGCAGCCTGTCATTCTGGCGCGTGCGCCGGAGACGCACGGTTGGGAAATTATTCATAACGTTTGCTCCTGATGCAGGACTTATGATAACTCGCCTAACACGTCGGCGATGGCCTCCACGGTCTCGCCGATCATGGCGTCGTCCAGGGCCAGCGAGATGAAGCAGGCTTCGAACTGGGATGGTGGCAGGTAGATGCCGCGCGCTAACATCTCCCAGAAGTATTGCGCGAAACGGGCGGTGTTGGAGCGTTTCGCGACGGCGTAGTCTCTGACGGGCTCGCCGTTGAAGTACAGGCAGAACATGGCGCCGATACGCTCGAAGTAGGCTTCCGTCTGTGTGTCGCGAATGGCCTTGCTGATGCCTTCGATCAGCGTCTGACTGCTGTGCTCCAGTTTCTCGTACTGGCCGGGTTTGCGCAGTTCTGTCAATGTGGCGATGCCAGCCGCCATTGCCAGTGGGTTGCCGGAGAGCGTGCCCGCCTGGTACATGGGTCCGAGGGGTGCGACCAGTTGCATGATGTCGCGCCGTCCACCGTAAGCACCCACGGGCAGGCCGCCGCCGATGATCTTGCCGAAGCAGGTCAGGTCGGGCGTGATGCCGGTACGCCCTTGCATGCCACCGAGCGCAACACGAAAGCCGGTCATCACTTCGTCGAAGATCAGTAACGCACCGTAACGCTGTGTGAGCTCGCGCAGCTTCTCCAGGAAGCCTGGGAGCGGTAGGACCAGCCCCATATTGGCGGCGACGGGCTCCACGATGATCGCGGCGATACTATCGGGATACGTCTTGAAGACCTGCTCGACGGCGGCTCTATCGTTGTAGGCGACGCTGAGCGTGTTGGCCGTGGCCCCCGCCGGAACGCCAGGACTATCAGGCAGGCCCAAAGTCGCGACGCCGGAGCCAGCCTGCACGAGCAACATGTCGGCGTGCCCGTGATAGCAGCCACTAAACTTGAGGATCTTGCTTCTCCCGGTAAAGGCGCGGGCGAGGCGCAGCGCGCTCATCGTCGCCTCGGTCCCGGAGTTGACGAAGCGCAGCATCTCGACGGACGGCACGCTCGCGATGACCAGTTTCGCCAGTTCGCTCTCGGCCTGCGTCGGCGCGCCGAAGCTGAAGCCGCGCTTACTGGCCTCCACCACCGCGTCTACCACGGGTGGGTAGGCGTGGCCCAGGATCATCGGGCCCCAGGACTGAACGTAATCAAGGTAGCGGTTGCCATCAACGTCGTACAGATAGGCCCCGTCGGCGCGATCGATAAAGACGGGATTGCCGCCGACGCCGCGAAAGGCGCGCACGGGACTGTTGACGCCACCGGGGAGCAGCGTCTGGGCCTCCTGGTAGAGCGCGTGCGAGCGGGACAGGTCGAGATTGTGCTTTACGAAAGTCGGATTATCCATTACGCTCCGATCGCCTCCAGAATGTCGGGTAGCGTCTGCGCCACGCAGGTATACATTGGCGTATCGCGTAGTGTGTACGCGCTCGCCTCAGTCTCGCGCAGCTCCTGCACGAGGTCAAGAAAATCGGCCAGGTTATCGGTCTCGAAGGCGACGACGAACTCCTGGTCGTCGATACCATAGGAGTAGGTGGTATTGATCGAGACGCTGGGGTACTTCAGGCCGACGCGAATATGCTCGTTCATCATGCGCTTGCGGTCCTCCCAGGGCAGGGCGTACCAGGGACGCGTCTTGACGAACGGGTAGACGAAGAGGTACTTCCTATCGTCGGGAACGATCACCAGGCGCGGATCGTGCGCGCCACGGGCGTTCTTGCCGACGTAGATAGAACGCTTAGTCATGGAGAGATACGCATGCGCTTCCCCTAGGTACGGCCCCATCACGCTGCGCCTGATCTGGCTGTTCAGCTTGCGCAGATCGTCGATATCGATCGAAGCCTGCCAGATCATGAAGTCGCAATCGGAGCGCAGGCCATAGAGGCCGAAGCTGCGAATGAGCGCATCCTCGCCATAGTCGGCGAAGATCTGGATCAGTTCCGCCTTGCCACGCTCGCGTACATCTACGGGCAGCAATTGCCACTGCTGATCGAGCTTATAAAAGGTGAAGCGCACGAGCTGGCGCGGCTGCTTCGGCTTTGGCGGCGCGGGTGCCGTCTCGGGCTGGACGTTCTCAGATTGAACGATTATTTGTTCTGTCATTTGCTTCCTCATGTTTCACTATTGCATCTACAAGACCATCGATCGTGAACTCTTTTGCTTCGATATCCACATGCAGACCGAGTTCACGCGCCGTCTGTGCAGTAATCGGGCCAATACAGGCAATGGTGGTATGTAACAGGGTGGTTTCACTATCCTGGGCACAGCTCTGGAGCCATGTCACGAAATTGCGTACGGTCGAAGAACTGGTAAAGGTCAGGATATCCAGTTGGCGCTCCCGCAACAGGCGCAGCACGGCGCGCCCCTGCTCATCGTCGCTGGCTACGGTATGCGTGTAGTACGCCGCCACCTCGTCGACGTGGGCACCCGCCTGCTGCAGGTCCGTGACCAGGACTTTGCGCGCTTCGGCGGCACGCGCCAGCAACACGCGCCGTCCGGCCAGGGAAGTTCCACGCCTGCGCGCGTCCTCGATCAACGCGGCGGAGACGCCCTCGGCGATATACGCGTCGGGGATGAGGTCGGCGCTGATGCCGTAACGAGCCAGCGCCGCAGCGGTGGCGGGACCAATCGTGGCGACGCGCACATTCCGCAACGCACGCGGCTCGTAGCCAAGCACCAGCAGGCGTTCGCAACAGATAGTGACGCCGTTGGCACTGGTAAATATCAGCCAGTCGTAGAACGGCTCCGCGTTATGGGTATATAAGCGCCGCAGAGCAGCATCAAGGGTGCTCCAATCCTGCGGAGGGACTATGCGAATCGTCGGAAACTCCACCGGGACGGCTCCCAGCCCGTGCAGGCGCTCACTCAACACGCTGGCCTGGTCGCGAGTGCGAGTGACCAGGACACGCTTCCCTTGTAACGGTAAAGTAGTGATGCTCTGTTCAGACACGTTGGCGCTCCTGCTCCCGGCTCCCGTTCACCTCAGCAATGATCGCGTCGGCACCCTGGTCCAGGGCCTCTTCGGCCAGGCGCACGCCGAGCTGCTCGGCCTGCTCGACGCTCGTCTCCTCCGTCCACTGCATATGCTTCTGCACGTGAATGCGACGCAGCCCGTCGAGGCTGATGACCAGCCCTGAGACACTCAATGTTCCGGCGATGATCTCAGCGTACGCGGCAACAGGCAGATAGCAACCTGCGCCCAGCCGGCGCATAAACATGCGTTCCGCGCTGGTCGTAGCCTGGGCCACTACATCGTGCAGGGGTGCCAGCAGTTCGTGCAGTTCAGGCTCGTCGCGTATCTCCAGGCCCAGCGCGCCCTGTCCGGGAGCGGGCAGCAGCAGATCGGCGGGGAAATAAATGAGCCGACCCGCCAGGCGCCCTTGCAGGTCTAAGCGGTGCAAGCCAGCCGCCGCGAGCAGAATGCCATCGTACTCGCCAGCATCGAGCTTGCGCAGGCGCGTATCCACATTGCCACGCAACGGCACAATCGCTGCCTCTGGACATAACCAACGAAGCTGTGCGGTGCGCCGCAGGCTACAGGTGCCGAGCCGTAGAGGTCTTCTCTCAGGCTGCCCAGCGCATGCTTCGGCAATCAGACGACCATCAGCGATGCGAAACGGAGTCGTGGAGACCAGAACGTCGCGCACATCCTCGCGCGGCCCGGCCACGATGACGTACAAGCCATCGGGCTGGGCCGTGGGTAGATCCTTCAAACTGTGCACGGCAAGATCGATGCGCCGCTCAACAAGGGCGCGCTCGATCTCGGTCACAAAGACGCCATCGCCACCGATGCGCGTCAATGGCACATCGGTAACGCGATCGCCCGTCGTATGGATCTGCTCTATGGCTACTTCAAGGTCGGGCCAGCGCTGACGTAATTGTGCGATTGCCCAGTAAGTTTGTATCATCGCCAGCTTGCTTGCTCGCGTGCCTATCACTATTCGCTTCATCAGTATTTTCTTCCAGATTAAAAAGATAACGCATAGCTTCAGCGTATATATGCCCCTGACCGGCGGCGGCGGCATCTTTGAGCCGTAACATAGGCGTATGCAACAATTTGTTTATAAGACGGGTCGTGAGCTCCTGTACCGCTGCGACCTCGCGCTCAGAGAGAGATGGCGGGAGCTGGCGCAAAGTGCGCGCCAACTCCTGTTGACGCAAGGCATCAGCGTGCTGGCGCAGATCGCTGATCGTATCGACAACGCTGAGCGAGGCGAGCCAGCGCTGATAGCTGGCGACCTCTTCGGCGATGATGCCGCGCACGTGCTCGACTTCCTGTAAGCGCAGAGAGATGCCGCGCTCGACCTCGGCCTGCAGGTCGTCCAGATTGTAGAGATGGATGCCGGGGAGCGCGCTCACCGTTGGATCGACGTCGCGCGGCAGGGCGATATCAATGAGCAAGAGGGAACGCCCGTCGCGGCGTTCGATGACGCGCTGCATCAGTTCGTTCGTGATGATAGCATGCGGCGCCCTGGTTGAACTGATAACGACATCGGCCTCCACTAATGCATCGGCGAGCTCGGTAAAGGGACGATGGGTCGCGCCGAGCGCTTGCGCCAGGTCGACGGCGTGCGCGTGCGTGCGGTTGACGATCACCAGGCGCTGCGCGCCGTTGTCGCGCAGGTTACGCGCCGCCAGCTCGCTCATCTGCCCAGAGCCTACCAGCAGGACGCTGGCAGCCTGGAAATTAGCGAACAGGTGACGCGCCAGTTGTACCGCGACATGGCTGAGCGAGACCGCGTTGCGACTGATCGCCGTCTCGCTGCGTGCGCGCTTGCCGGCGACCAGCGCGGCCCGAAACAGCGCCGACGTTACCGGACCAGCATAGCCAGCACCCTGGGCGATCTCCAGCGCCTCGCCGACCTGACCCTGAATCTGCGGCTCACCGGGGACAAGCGAATAGAGTCCACAGGCGACCCCAAAGAGGTGCTCGATCGCCTGTTCATCGACGAGCATATAACAGTGCAGATCAAGTTCGTCGTACGCCACACCGCGCGCCTCGCTCAATATGCGCAGAAGTTGTGCGCGGTCCTGGTCGCTCCCTTCACACACGGCGTACAACTCGGTACGATTACAGGTGGAGAGCAGGACGCATTCCTGCATTACCTGTCTGGTTGGGGTGAGCACCTGTGGGATCTGGCGCGCCGAGCAGGAGAGACGTTCACGCAACGCGATGGTTGCGGTTGTGTGGTCGGCGCCGACAACGATGATATGCATGTAAACCTCATAAATCTCCAGAATTTAAGTGATCCTATAGAGATTTTAGCGTTTTTTTCGTTTTAGTCAAGCCCTTATTACAGGAAACCATTCCAGAACGGGGGCAAATTGACTGCCTGGTACAAATGACATTCATCTGCCGCTTGAATAAGTCAACAGATAACTTGTTTTAGCAAGCGTTCAGTTCGCCCCGTTCTGGAATAGTCTCGTATCCTGGTATATGTGCAGTACCCATCATCACTGAAGACGATAAAGCGACATAAGCAGCATCCGTTTTTGAATGGTCTCGTGTCCTCTTGCGCCTAAGAACTCGATCAGCTATACTCTACTCTAGCATAGGAGTTCCGAGCCTGTCAAAGTAATGACCTTGCGGTAAGATTCGCACGAAAGCGATTCCACGTGTCAGAGGGCGAGGTCAGAACTGACGTGCTTGCAGGCCATCTCACTGTGGATAGCCGCAGAAAGGGGCACGTGCATATGGTAACACAATCAGTCGAAGTCTCCCGCAAAAAGCCGAGCCTGCGGGAACGCCTGGATGTGGGAAATGGCTTCACACCGTATTTGCTGGTACTGCCTACCATCCTCCTGATTCTGGGGGTGGGGGGCTGTTCTCTCCTGAATTCCCTCTGGCTCAGCACTCTCAACAGCCCTCCCGGCCCCACTGCAGAGTTGATCGGATGGAGCAACTATATTGAGCTCTTTGCTCGGAGTGATTTCCGCAGTTCCATCAGCACGACGCTCATCTTCACGATCGTCGCCGTCACCCTGGAGACGATCTTTGGTCTGGGCATTGCCTTACTCATGAATGACACGTTTCCGGGTCGTGGCCTGGTACGGGCCGCTATTCTTGTCCCGTGGGCCTTCCCCACGGTTGTCTCCGCACAGATCTGGTACCTGATGTACAATGACCGCACAGGCATCATCAGCTACCTGCTCCAGCAGATGCACCTCCTGGCACCCGGTGCTACGTTATTGCAGACGAATAGTGGCATCATTACCGCTGCCATCATCGCCGATGTCTGGAAAACCACGCCTTTTATGGCTCTCTTGCTCCTGGCGGGTCTTCAGGTCATCCCCACGGAAATGTATGAAGCGGCCAACGTAGATGGGGCCACTCGCTTCCAACAATTTTGGACCATTACCTTGCCCATGCTCAACGGGCCGCTGACCATCGCGTTACTCTTCCGCACACTCGCTTCCTTCGGTGTATTCGATCTCTTCTATATCCTGGGTGGCAACCAGGTGCAAAGCATGGCGTCGTTCGCATATAATTACATGTTTACTCGTACCACATTCGATTTTGCTCCGGGAGTGGCAGCCGCAGTGATACTGTTTGTGATTGTCGTTTGTCAGATAGCATATCGTTTTTCTGCCATGATGACTATCTTGAAGCTACTAAGGGCCCGGCTTAAATAAGGCTGTGTTGCAAAAACTCTCGAAGGTAAGCCTGCTTGCTGCTACTCTCTCTGCTTTGTGATACAATAGCAGGAGTAGTATCTATGAGGAAAAGAGAGAGGCGAGGACCCCTCGCGCTCCGGCAAGAGACTTCGTCCCTAGCATCCCCGAGTTCTGATTCTCAAATTCCCTGAAATATTGTATGCTATAGTAGCATCAAGTATTTTTCCAGGGAGCGCGCACTTATGCAAAACTTTGATCCACGCCTGATCGTATTGTTCTGCCTGCTCTTCATCGGCCTGGGTGCCTTTAGCATCTTCACGGGCCGTCGCCGCATGCTGGAGGCACGCGCACAGGGACAGAGAATCGTCTGGTTCAAGCAGGTCGGAATACTGACCGGGATAGAGTATATCCTGCTGGCATTTACGTTTCTGATCAGCATCAGCATCAACGCAGGCTGGCTGCCCAAAAGCTGGAGCCAGTTTCTTGTTCCCTTCTACATCGTGATACTGCTCGCATCGCTGCTGCTCGCCGGCCTGGTGCTCTTTCAGAGCATCTCCGCATCGCGCCGCAACCGCCAGACGCAACCGACCAGGAGCAGCGCACCAACGCGGACGAGTAGTCCCGTAGAGAGACCACCCAAGCGCGTCATAAGCGCCGAGGAGCGAGCAAGCCAGGTGCAGAAGCGACGCGATCGCCGCCAGAAAGCGGCGCAGACGCGCCGACGAAGGGCGGGCAAGACCTAGAAATCTCTTGCGCTACATTCCTTCGAGCTCCAGTTGCAGTTCATCGAGCGCGCTCTGCGCATCGTAGCGCGCCAGCATATGGATAATGCGGCAGGTCGCGCTCTGTCCACTGCCACGCGGCGCGACGCTATCGGTGAGCGCGATGCCGTCGAGCAGTTGCAGCGCGGGATTGAGCGGAACGGTTACGCTGTGCTGCACCTGGGCGCGCACCTCCTGCGCGAGCAAGAAAGCTGCCTTCTGATCGCACTGTGCCGTGCTCGTCAGCTTTGGGTCAACGTGATAGAGCAGGCGCTCAAGTCCCAACAGGTGCAGGTGCGCGTCATCGAAGACCTCGGCGGTCGTCAACGAGCCTGCCGCGGCACCCGCTGGCGGTTTGCCACTGACGATAATGTGGTTCGCACTCTGATCGCTGCTGCCGAAGGTGACCGCCTCGATCTCGGGCTGATAGTTCCATACAGAGGGATCGCTCGCTGCCAATTCCCTCACCTGCAGCGCCTCGTTCTGATCGAGGAAGTACGCGAGGCCATAGATGGAGCAGAGCTCATCTAGCGCATGCCGGTACGTCTGTCCCGCCTGCACGACAAAAGAGGGGACCGTCTGACCGATCTGCGCTGTCGTGGGCAGAGCGATAGTGAACAGGCCAGCCAGGGCGCAGACCTCTTTCAGCAGGTAGCCCAGCGTCTGATTGGTATACGCACTCTGGTAGCGTACGACGAGATCGAGATTGCGCGACAGGTCGCGGGCGACTAACAGCAGTTGATTCTCCTGTGGCGCACGCACAAAGCGCACCTGCTCCAGGTGATAGACGCCGACTTTCACGACATCTTCCGTACCCGTTTTATAGCCCTCGCTCAGCACCAGCGACGCGTTCAATCCAATCGGTTGATAGCTGCCGGCGGTCGTCACCAGTGCATTGTAGGCTCCTTGCGCGTTATCCAGCACCACTGCAAGGCGCGCTGGCTGCCCGACCCGCTCACTGCGCTGGTAGGACAGGATGGATGCGGAGACATCGAGGTACTGTGTGGAACTGCTATTCTGAAAGACTGGCGCACTATAGATCGCTGGAATAGCGGCCAGGTAGTAGCGAGCGCCGGACGTCCCGCTAGCCGGCGCTGACAATTTGAAGGCGAGCGCACCATAGGTACAGGTGATATCGTGCACGATCGTGCCCTGCGACC